>NZ_JWLN01000033.1:0-71335 GCF_000814065.1 Pseudomonas sp. C5pp
ACTGCTGAGCAAAACAATCAAAGGAAAGGTTGTGAGTGTCTTGACCTCAATGACCGATGCGCAGCGCTTCCCTGGCGATGAGATCGTTGATCTTTACAGTCAGCGCTGGGAAATCGAGCTGGGTTATCGGGAGATCAAACAAGGACTTCTGGGGGGCGAATACACCCTGAGAAGCAAGACGCCGGAGATGATTGCGCAAGAGCTGTGGGGCGTGCTGTTGGGCTACAACCTATTGCGTTATCAGATGGTGCAGATGTCGAGACAGTGCCCAGGCGTGTACCCATGCGAGATGAGCTTTACCGCTTGTAGCTGGGCGATTCTGGGCTTGCTGCATGGCACGTCATTAAACCATCCCGGCAACTTGCCAGGTTTTTTGGCAGATCTGCAGGCGTCAGCGGCTCAGTATGTCCTACCCCATCGGCGACCCGATCGATGGTTCCCCAGAGTGGTGAAGCAGCGCCCTGCAAAATATCCGACCCGAAAATGAAAATGCCAGTCAGCTTAACTGACTGGCATTAGCCCTTGTGGCCGGTTTTTTTGTGCCGTCCTGTGCCGGCCTCTTCGCAGGCTTGCCCGCTCCCACAGGAATCGCACAATGGCTGAGGCCACTGCAGTACCTGTGGGAGCGGGCATGCCCGCGAACGCTTTTGCAGATCAATCGTTGAAATCGCGCCAGCCGCCCATCTCTTTCCAGCGGTTGACGATGCCGCAGAACAGCTCGGCCGTCTTCTCGGTGTCATAGCGCGCCGAGTGCGCCTCACGCCCGTCGAAGTCGATGTCGGCGCTCTGGCAGGCCCGCGCCAGTACGGTCTGGCCATAAGCCAGGCCCGCCAGGGTAGCGGTGTCGAAGCTGGAGAACGGGTGGAACGGGTTGCGCTTCAGGTCATTGCGCGTCACCGCCGCATTGAGGAAGCCCAGGTCAAAGCTGCTGTTGTGGCCGACCAGGATCGCCCGCTTGCAACCATTGGCCTTGAGCGCCTTGCGTACGCCACGGAAGATGTCGGTCAGCGCACTTTCTTCGCTGACTGCCATACGCAGCGGGTGGTCCAGCTTGATCCCGGTGAATTCCAGCGCGGCCGCCTCGATGTTGGCGCCCTCGAATGGCTCCACGCGGTGGAAGTAGGTGTGCTCGGGGAACAGGAAGCCCTTTTCGTCCATGCCGATGGTGACTGCGGCAATTTCCAGCAGGGCATCGGTAGCGCTGTTGAAGCCGCCGGTTTCAACGTCTACCACTACCGGCAGATAGCCGCGGAAACGCTCGGCCATCGGGTGGCGCGAGCCGCTGCTGCCTTGGGTGTCGAGGTCGTCTTCGTAGAGGTCTTCGCTCACGCGTTTTCCTCCAGCAGGCGCCAGCGCAGTTTTTCGCCGGCGCGCAGCGGGACCACGGTCTGCTCGCCAAACGGCAGGCTATCCGGGGCGGTCCATTCTTCGCGGACCAGGGTAATGGTGTCGGTGTTTGCCGGCAGGCCGTAGAACGCCGGGCCGTGCAGGCTGGCAAAGCCTTCCAGCTTGTCCAGCGCGTTACGCTGCTCGAACGCTTCGGCGTACATCTCGATGGCTGCGTACGCGGTGTAGCAACCGGCGCAACCGCAGGCGGCTTCCTTGGCGTGTCGGGCGTGTGGGGCCGAGTCGGTACCCAGGAAGAACTTCGGGTTGCCGCTGGTGGCCGCATCCAGCAACGCCACCTGATGGGTGTTGCGCTTGAGGATCGGCAGGCAGTAGAAGTGCGGGCGAATGCCGCCAACCAGCATGTGGTTGCGGTTGTACAGCAGGTGCTGCGCGGTGATGGTCGCGCCGACGTTGGCCGGGGCCTCGGTGACGAACTGCGCGGCATCACTGGTGGTGATGTGCTCGAACACCACCTTCAGTGTCGGGAAGCGCTCGACCACACGGCGCATATGCTCGTCGATGAAGCGCTTCTCGCGATCGAACACGTCGATCTCGCTACGGGTCACTTCGCCATGCACCAGTAGCGGCATGCCAACTTCCGCCAGCGCCTCGATGGCCGGGAAGATGTTGTCGATGCTGGTCACGCCCGAGTCGGAATTGGTGGTGGCGCCAGCAGGGTACAGCTTGGCGGCATACACGAAACCGCTGGCCTTGGCCGCGCGGATGTCCTCGGGGCTGGTGCGGTCGGTGAGGTACAACACCATCAGCGGCTCGAAGCGGCTGCCAGCCGGGCGGGCGGCCAGGATGCGCTCACGGTAGGCGCCGGCCTCTACGGCATTGCGTACCGGCGGAACCAGGTTGGGCATGATGATGGCACGGGCGAAAGTACGCGCCACATCGCCAACGGTGTGGGGCAGGACGGCACCATCGCGCAGATGGATGTGCCAGTCGTCGGGACGCAGGAGGGTCAGGCGATCGGACATTGGGGATTCCAGGCGGGTCGAACTCAAGCCCCAATGCTACCGGAAAACCCTGGGTGGAGCACGGCTATCAAGTTTTCCGCCAGGCGTCCGATAGCCTGCAGGTAAGCCGTCAGAATTTGTGGAGCCGCCCGTGCGCCAGCGTTACCTAGCCCTGTTGACCCTGTTCGCCAGCCTGCCGGCCGGTGCGCTGACCTTCCAGACGCGCATGGAAAACATTGCCTGGAAGGTCGAGGGTGACCAGTTCGAATGCCGGCTGATCCAGCCGATCGATGGTTTCGGCAGTGGCGAGTTCGTGCGCCGCGCGGGCGAGCAGCCGGTGTTCCAGTTGCGCTCGGACAGCAACGTACTGGGGGCGGGCACGGCCACATTGCTGGCAGCTGCTGCGCCGTGGCAGCCTGGGCGCAGCGACATCAATCTGGGCAGCGTGCGCATGGCCCGTACCGGGGTGTTGTTCAGTTCTTCCCAAGGCCAGGCCAGTCGCCTGATCAACGGCCTGCTCGATGGGCGCAGCACGGTGGTACGCAATTATGCCGGCGAGGCGGGCAGGCCGATGGAAGTGCGTGTGCTGCCGGTCAGCTTCGCCAAGGCCTACAACGACTATCAGGCCTGTGCCGGCAAGCTGCTGCCGATGAATTACGATCAGGTGCGTCAGACCCAGGTGGGCTTCCCCGGGGGAGGCTTCGAGCTGGATGGCGCGGCCAAGGCACGGCTGGATGTGATCCTCGACTACATCAAGGCTGACCCGACCGTTAACCATGTAGAGCTCAACGGCCACTCCGACAACAGTGGCAATCGCCTGACCAATCGCGACATGTCGCGCCGCCGGGCACTGGCGGTAGCCGACTACCTCAAGGCCCACGGCGTTCCGGAAGAGCAGATTACCGTGCGTTTCCATGGCGAGCGTTACCCATTGGCGAAGAACACCAATGCTGCCAACCGGGCGCGTAATCGTCGGGTGAATATCGAACTGGATCGGGTGGCGGTCATCGAGAAGCCGGCTGAGAAGCCTGTCGAAAAGGCCCCTGAGCCAACACCTGCCAAGTCCTGAAGGCTGCTCCCACAGGGCATTTCATAATTTCCGACGGTAAGTCGCCCTTCCGAAACTTCTTGTCGCTTTGTCGTCAGAAGCTGTCGCCCCACTGTAAATTTATCCGTAACGTCGTTAGAATCGATCCCTTTCCGTACAACCCCGTGGAGTGATGGCATGGCGGACGTAAAAAAGGTCGTACTGGCGTATTCCGGCGGCCTTGATACTTCGGTGATTCTCAAGTGGCTGCAGGATACCTACAACTGCGAAGTGGTGACCTTCACCGCTGACCTGGGGCAGGGCGAAGAGGTCGAGCCGGCTCGTGCCAAGGCCCAGGCAATGGGCGTTAAAGAGATCTACATCGACGACCTGCGCGAAGAATTCGTGCGTGATTTCGTGTTCCCGATGTTCCGCGCCAACACCGTCTACGAGGGCGAGTACCTGCTGGGTACTTCCATCGCCCGTCCGCTGATCGCCAAGCGCCTGATCGAAATTGCCAACGAAACCGGCGCCGACGCCATTTCCCACGGCGCCACCGGCAAAGGCAACGACCAGGTGCGTTTCGAACTGGGTGCCTACGCGCTGAAGCCAGGCGTCAAGGTAATCGCCCCATGGCGTGAGTGGGACCTGCTGTCCCGCGAGAAGCTGATGGACTACGCCGAGAAGCACGGCATCCCGATCGAGCGCCACGGCAAGAAGAAGTCGCCGTACTCGATGGACGCCAACCTGCTGCACATCTCCTACGAAGGCGGTGTCCTGGAAGATACCTGGACCGAGCACGAAGAAGACATGTGGCGCTGGAGTGTCTCGCCTGAGAACGCCCCGGATCAGGCTACCTACATCGAGCTGACCTACCGCAACGGTGACATCGTTGCCATCGACGGTGTCGAGAAGACTCCGGCCACCGTCCTGGCCGACCTGAACCGTATCGGTGGTGCCAATGGCATCGGCCGTCTGGATATCGTCGAAAACCGTTACGTCGGCATGAAGTCGCGCGGTTGCTACGAGACCCCTGGTGGCACCATCATGCTCAAGGCCCACCGTGCCATCGAGTCGATCACCCTGGACCGCGAAGTCGCTCACCTGAAGGATGAGCTGATGCCGAAGTACGCCAGCCTGATCTACACCGGCTACTGGTGGAGCCCGGAGCGTCTGATGCTGCAACAGATGATCGACGCTTCGCAGGTCAACGTGAACGGCGTGGTACGCCTGAAGCTGTACAAGGGCAACGTCACCGTTGTCGGCCGCAAGTCGGACGACTCGCTGTTCGACGCCAACATCGCTACCTTCGAGGAAGATGGCGGCGCCTACAACCAGGCGGATGCAGCTGGCTTCATCAAGCTCAACGCCCTGCGTATGCGCATTGCTGCCAACAAGGGCCGCTCGCTGCTCTGATTACCGTCATGTGCAGCAAGAACCCCGGCTCAGGCCGGGGTTTTTTTTGTCTGTGGAATCAATGGCCGTCGTTTGCCACCTGTTCATCAAGCGCGCTGATCGATAGTTGCGCGCACTGGCGTCTGTCCAGGTTGCAAAAGCGCCAGGTGCGAGATTGCTGAGGCGGTTGGGCGAGGGCGGACAGCAATTGCTGCTCCATCATGCGATAGGCATCGGGGCCGGAAAACATGAACGTGACAGGCTCGCCCTGCAGCGCTTCGCCGGTACTACCGGGCATTGCATGCTTGGCCACATCACTCGGTGTCGATGTGTTGTCGTTTGGCGTCCTGTTTGGCGACGGGTCGTAGAACGACTTGTAATTGAAGTTGAGCGTGAGGAAGAACAGTGCCGTCAGGAAGAATGGGAAGCCCACCAGGAACCAAGTATAGAGCTTTTGACTGGACTCGCTGAGAAACGGCAATGTGGCAAGGGCGGAGGCTTCGATAATCCCTGCGAAGATGGCAATGATCGTCAGCGGGGCGACAGGTTGTACTTGGTGCATATGGGTCGTCTCCAGCGATTTTGCATATCTTTGCCTTACCGCGCTGCTCAACTAAAGACTGGATTGTTTCCCGTGAGAATAATCGCTCGAAATCCTGGTGATGTTGCCTGTTCAGGCATTTGAATTGAACATTTCCCGAGGTATCGACCGGTTTTCAACTGGTGCACTTTTACAGGCCGGTGATACCGTTCATTCGGTAACAGGGAATTTGATTGTTACAAGTACATCAGTTGAGTGTAGGAAATTTCTGTAAGTGTTGTAGGTTCCATCTGTTCATATATTTCGCCGGTAAATCACCGCGCCAGCAGGCGCTCTGTAGGTTATCTTGGCGGGCCAAAGCAAAAGCAATGAATGGATATCGCATGAATAAAGTGCTTATCGTGGATGATCATCCGGTCATACGCCTGGCCGTACGCATGCTGATGGAGCGGCATGGGTATGACGTCGTGGCGGAAACCGACAACGGAGTGGCTGCGCTGCAACTGACACGGCAACACCTGCCGGATATCGTGGTGCTCGATATCGGCATCCCCAAGCTGGATGGCCTGGAAGTAATCACCCGCATGACGGCCTTCAGCCCGGGCAGCAAGGTGCTGGTGCTGACATCGCAGGCCCCCGGCAACTTCTCGATGCGCTGCATGCAGGCGGGGGCGGCGGGGTATGTGTGCAAGCAGCAGGAACTCACCGAACTGCTGAGCGCCATCAAGGCCGTACTGTCGGGCTACAGCTACTTCCCCAACCAGGCCCTGCATGTATCACGTGGAAGGGGGGGGAGCGAGACGGACATGGTCAACCGCCTCTCGGCACGGGAGATGACCGTGTTGCAGCAGCTGGCGCGAGGGCGTTCCAACAAGGAAATTGCCGACAGCATGTTCCTCAGCAACAAGACGGTCAGTACCTACAAGTCGCGCCTGTTGCTCAAGCTCAATGCACGGTCGCTGGTCGACTTGATCGAGCTGGCGCAACGGCAAGGGTTGAGTTGATCGCCAAGGCCGTAAAGCCTCCAGCCAGGAGGCTTTGCCAAGGTTACAGATCGTAGTCGAAGTCGGCCAACTGCTTCTGCAGGCGCCTTTCCTCCAGCATATTGTCGATGGTGCGGCGCTTGCTCAGGTTGGTCTTTGCGGTTTCCACCTGGGGTTCCGCTTCGTCATCTGCGGCAACAAAATCATCTTCGATCGACAGGTCGTCTTTATCGCTACTCATGAGTCGCTCCAAGCCAAGGGGCCATTGGCCGTCCTTATAACCAGAAAGCAGACGCTGGTAAAAAAGATTTTTTCAATCGCAGTGGGTGGTTTCGAGCTATCGACTCAATCGTCGGAGGTCTTGTGCTTGTACTCGCACAAGTCTTCAATCCGGCAACTGCCGCAGCGTGGCTTGCGTGCCTGGCACACATAGCGCCCGTGCAGGATCAGCCAGTGGTGGGCGTCGAGCAGGTAATCCTTTGGTACGAACTTGATCAGCTTTTTCTCCACTTCCAGCACCGTCTTGCCTGGCGCAATGCCCGTACGGTTGCTGACCCGGAAGATATGGGTATCCACCGCCATGGTCGGCTGGCGGAACGCTGTGTTGAGCACTACGTTGGCGGTCTTGCGGCCAACGCCGGGTAGCGCCTCCAGGGCTTCGCGAGTCTGCGGGACCTGGCTGTCATGGCGTTCGATCAGCAGCCGGCAGGCTTCGATAACGTTCTTCGCCTTGCTGTTGTACAAGCCAATGGTCTTGATGTACTCACTCAGGCCTTCGACGCCCAGCGCATAGATGGCCTCGGGGGTGTTGGCGACCGGGAACAGGCGTGCGGTGGCCTTGTTGACGCCGACATCGGTGGATTGCGCAGACAGTGTCACGGCGACCAGCAACTCGAACGGGGTGGTGTACGCCAGTTCGGTCTTCGGGTCGGGGTTGTCTTCGTGCAGCCTGCGAAAGATCTCCAGGCGTTTGGCGGCATTCATGAAATCAGAGCTTTCCTTGATGACGTGATTGGGCAGGGCCCGGACGCAGGCGATTGTACAAGGCCAACAGCAGTCCGAGCAGTAGCAAGGCGCCCGGGGCCAGGCTGGCCAGGTGCAGGCCGATACCGTCGGCCAGCCATTGGCGGCTGGCACCAAGCAGCAGGCATGTGGCAAGCAGCGCGCAAAGGTGGCCGGCGAGCAGGCGCCAGCGCCCTTGATCGGGTAGCAGGTAGTCAATGGCCAGGCATTGCAGGCACAGCAGTGCGGGATAGTGGCCGAGGGAGAGTGCCACTGGCAGCAGCCAGGCACGCAGTGCCAGTTGCAAGCAACTGGCCAGGGCCGCCAGAACCAGCAGGCTGGCCAGTACATAGGTCCAGGTGACAGACCGTCGGCGCAGGGGGGCCATTAATAGCTGGTGAAGGCTGCTCAGCAGCACTGCGCACACGCCTATGGTGGCGCCTTCGCTCAGTGTTCGGGTGGCGCCCAGCAGAGGCACCAGGCTTGCGCCGAGCAGGTAGAGCCTATTCATGCGTGGCGCCCTCCAGCAATACGCTGCGCTGCTCATCGAAGTAGCTCAGCGCTTCCTGTAGCGCGACGATCACTGCACGTGAGGTCACGGTTGCGCCGGCCAACTGGTCAAAGTCGCCCTGGTCGCGCTTCAGCGCCCAGTGGTCGCCCAGCTGACGATTGGCAAATTGCCCCAGCCAGTTCAGCTGCGCATCACCCAGGCGTGCACCCAGCCCAGGGCTTTCCTGTTGCTCGACCACCTGGCTGCCGATCAGTCGGCCGTCCGCTGCGATGGCCACGCTCAGCACGATAGGCCCGGCATAGCCCTGGGCCTTTGTGACCAGTATGACGGCGGCCGGTATACCCGCCAGCGTTGCCCGGTAAGCTGCCAGGATACGGCTGTTTGGCCGCTGTGCGGCGGGCCTGGGCAGCGGGCTGTCCAAGGGCTGGTTGTCGTAACTGCCGTCTGGCAGCACTGCCAGCCGCTGACGGCTATTCAGTTGTTTCTCGGCGTCGGCGATGGCCGCGCTGGTCCAGTGTCGCCAGGCCAGGGTGGCCGACAGTGCCAGTCCCCCGGTCAGTAGCAACAGGCCCACATCACGTACCAGGCGCTTCATCGTGCAACCTGCTGGCGCTGCAGAGCCAGGCGTTCGAGGCTCGGCGCCATCAGGTTCATGAGCAGGACGGCGAACGCTGTACCGTCCGGGTAGCTACCCCAGGTGCGGATCAGATAGATCAGCAGGCCCGCCCCCAGGCCGAAACCCAGCTTCGCCCACTCCTGCCGGGGCCCGGACACCGGTTCGGTGGCAATGAAGAACGCCGCCATCATTGTCGAGCCGGAGAACAGGTGCAGCAGGGGGGAGCCGTTGGAGTCCGAACCCGAGCCATTCCAGCCCAGCAGGCTGAACAGGAACAACCCTGCCAGCAGGCCAACCGGCGCATGCCAGCTGATCACCTTGCGTTGCAGCAAAAACAGGCCGCCCAGCAGGAACGCCAGGTTGACCCATTCGCTGCCCTGCCCACCGATGCTGCCGAAGCCCGGGTGACCGGCGAACAGTTCATCGATGGTCAGGCTGTGGTTGTGGCGAAGGCCGTCGAGCAGCGTCGGCCTGGCCCAGGCATCGATCTGCTCGCCGCCGGCGAACACCAGCTGCAGGCTGTCGAGCAGGCCTGGTGCCGGCCCCGGCCAATGGCTCATCTGCAACGGGAAGCTCAGCAGCACGAAGGCGTAGCCGACCATGGCCGGGTTGAACAGGTTGCGCCCAACCCCGCCAAAGGCCTGCTTGCCGATGCCGATGGCAACGCTGGTAGCGACCACCGGCAACCACCAGGGTGCCAAGGTGGGCAGGGCGGCGGCCAGCAGCACGGCGGTCACCAGCGCGCTGCCGTCGTTCAGCGCCGTGCGCAGCGGTTGTGCTCGCAAGGTAAGCAACAGCGCCTCGCACAGCAGCGCGGTGCTTGCGCACAGCAACAGGTTCAGTAGCAAACTCCAGCCATGCAGCCAGAACAGCGCCAGCAGGCCAGGTACGCAGGCCAGCAACACCAGGCCCATGCTGGTGCGTAGCCGCGGGTCGGGCTTGGCGGTCATTGGGCGAACAGCCCGTTGAAGCCGGAAAACGCCATGGCCATTACTCCGGCCCCAAGCAGTTCGATGGGCAGGCCGCGCATTGCCCCGGGGACGTCGGCATGAGCGCTGCGCTGGCGCAGGTCGGCGAACAGCACCAACGCCAGCCAGAAGCCGCCGCCGGCCAGCAGGCCTTGCAGCAAGGTAGCGAGCCATGTGCTTTCGTCGCTTGCCTGTTGCAGGGTCAAGCCCAGTACTACCGCGTTGCTCAACAGCAGCGCGGGCAGTTGCGTCACCGGCCAGCTCGGGCGCCATCTTGTCAGTAGCCATGGTAGGCCCCAGGCAAGCACGGCCAGCCAGGGCAACAACAGGAACAGGGCAAGGTCCTGGGCTTGCAGTGGGGCAAGCACCCCGCGCACCAGTAGTTGTGCGCCGATCACGCCCAAGGCAATGCACAGTGCGCAGGCGAGGCCGTGCACGTGGAGGTGCAGCCTTGGGAATGGCTGTTGTTGCAGGCACAGGTGATTGACCAGCGCAGCGCTGATCAGGACCAGGATGTAGTCGCTCATGAGATGACGATAGCCGGGAATCGGGGCGATTGTCCGGGTTTGGCATCAAGGTGCCGGAGTCATTGTGAGAGCGGGCGTGCCCGCGAACACCGGCAACGCCGGTGCCATGCACCGAGTAGTCAGTTTCGCGGGCACGCCCGCTCCCACAAGGTCCAGCAGGTTTTGTTACTTGATGCGCTGGCCTGGCTTGGCACCGCTGTCCGGGCTCAGCAGGTAGATCTCTTCACCGCCAGGCCCGGCCGCCATGACCATCCCTTCGGACACCCCAAAGCGCATCTTCCGTGGCTTGAGGTTGGCCACCATCATGGTCAGCCGGCCTTCCAGCTGGGACGGGTCGGGGTACGCCGACTTGATGCCGGAAAACACGTTGCGGCGCTCGTCACCGATGTCCAGGGTCAGTTGCAGCAGCTTGTCCGCGCCCGGTACGGCCTCGGCCTTGACGATCAGCGCCACGCGCAGGTCGACGGCAGCGAAGGTGTCGAACTCGATTTCCGCCGACAGTGGGTCCTTGGCCAGCTCGCCATTGCCGGCCGGGGCCTTGGCTTCGGCGGCCAGCAGGTCTTCCTTGCTGGCGGCGACCATGGCTTCGACCTTGGCCGGTTCGATGCGGCTCATCAGCGCCTTGAACGGGTTCAATTGGTGGTTTTCCAGGCGCG
This sequence comes from Pseudomonas sp. C5pp, assembly GCF_000814065.1. Classification (NCBI taxonomy): domain Bacteria; kingdom Pseudomonadati; phylum Pseudomonadota; class Gammaproteobacteria; order Pseudomonadales; family Pseudomonadaceae; genus Pseudomonas; species Pseudomonas sp. C5pp. Next base: position 10,578 of record NZ_JWLN01000033.1, read on the forward strand.
ACAGGTGGTCGTTCCAGGTCAGTGGTGCCACGTTGAGGAAGGCCTCGGCGTCGGCAGCCAGTACCGGCAGCACCGGCTTGAGGAAGATCACCAGCTGACGGAACAGGTTGATGCCTTGGGCGCAGATGGCCTGAACTTCATCCTGCTTGCCTTCCTGTTTGGCCAGCGACCATGGGGCCTTGTCAGCGATCCAGGCGTTGGCGCGATCGGCCAGCGCCATGATTTCGCGCATGGCACGGCCGAAGTCGCGGCCTTCATAGGCGTCGGCGATCGACGGGGCGGCCGCCAGGAAGGCTTCGGTCAGCTCCGTTGCAGCATCGCCAGCCACCATCACGCCTTCATTGCCCTTGTGGATGAAACCGGCGCAGCGGCTGGCGATGTTGACCACCTTGCCAACCAGGTCGGAGTTGACCTTCTGCACGAAGTCTTCGAGGTTCAGGTCCAGGTCATCGACGCCACGGCCCAGCTTGGCGGCGTAGTAGTAGCGCAGGTATTCCGGCTGCAGGTGGTCGAGGTAGGTGCGGGCCTTGATGAAGGTGCCGCGCGACTTGGACATCTTGGCGCCGTTCACGGTCAGGTAGCCGTGCACGTTGACCGCGCTCGGCTTGCGGAAGCCCGCGCCTTCGAGCATGGCTGGCCAGAACAGGGCGTGGAAGTTGACGATGTCCTTGCCGATGAAGTGGTACAGCTCGGCCTTGGAGCCTTCGTTCCAGAACGCGTCGAAGTCCAGCTCCGGGCGGCGTGCACAAAGGTTCTTGAAGCTGGCCATGTAGCCGATCGGTGCATCCAGCCACACGTAGAAGTACTTGCCTGGCTCGCCTGGGATCTCGAAGCCGAAGTACGGCGCGTCGCGCGAGATGTCCCACTCCTGCAGGCCCGAGTCCAGCCATTCGGCCAGCTTGTTGGCTACCGCGTCCTGCAGCGTGCCGCTACGGGTCCACTGTTGCAGCATGGCCTGGAAGTCCGGCAGCTTGAAGAAGAAGTGCTGGGAATCACGCAATACCGGGGTGGCACCAGAGATGGCCGACTTGGGGTTCTTCAGCTCGGTGGGCGCGTAGGTGGCGCCGCATTTCTCGCAGTTGTCGCCGTACTGGTCTTCGGCCGCGCACTTGGGGCAGGTGCCCTTGATGAAGCGGTCGGCGAGGAACATCCCCTTTTCCGGGTCGAAATACTGGGTTACCGAACGGGTGGCGATGTGCCCGGCGTCTCGCAGGCGCGCGTAGATCAGGCCCGACAGCTCGCGGTTTTCTTCGCTGTGGGTGGAGTGGAAGTTGTCGAAGTCCACCAGGAAGTCGGCGAAGTCGCTGCTGTGTTCGGCCTGGACGTTGGCGATCAGCTGTTCCGGGGTGATGCCTTCCTTCTCGGCGCGCAGCATGATGGCCGAACCGTGGGCGTCGTCGGCGCAGACGTAGATGCACTGGTTGCCGCGCAGCTTCTGGAAGCGGACCCACATGTCTGTCTGGATGTACTCGAGCATATGGCCAAGGTGGATCGATCCGTTGGCATAGGGCAAGGCGCTGGTGACGAGAATCTGACGTGGCTCGGACATGGTGGCTCGGCTACTTATCTGGCGACGGGGTAAAAATGAGGTTGATCGGCCACTATAAAGGGCTGGCGAAGATATTTCACCCCGCATGCGCATCTGCTGACGATTGACGGGTTAGGATAGGCGTCTGTTTTACATTCAGTTTGCCATTGGGAGTCTCCATGAGTGCCGTCACCCGTGCCGCCGTCGAAGGCGTGCTTCGCCAGTACACCGACCCCTACCTGAACCAGGACCCGATCAGCGCCGGCTGTGTGCGCGCAATCGATATCCAGGGCGGCCAGGTCAGCGTGCAATTGCAACTGGGTTATGCCGCAGGGCTGTTCAAGAACGGCTGGGCCCAGGTGCTGCAGACCGCCATCGGCAACCTGGAGGGCGTCAGCAGTGCCCAGGTGTCGATCGACTGCGTGGTGGCTGCGCACAAGGCCCAGGCTCAGGTGCCGGCAATGGCCAACGTCAAGAACATCATCGCCGTGGCCTCGGGCAAGGGCGGTGTGGGCAAGTCGACCACCGCGGCCAACCTGGCCCTGGCGCTGGCTCGCGAGGGCGCGCGGGTGGGTATTCTCGATGCCGATATCTATGGCCCCAGCCAGGGCGTGATGTTCGGCATCGCCGAAGGCACCCGCCCGCAGATTCGCGAGCAGAAGTGGTTCGTGCCGATCAAGGCCCATGGCGTGGAAGTCATGTCCATGGCGTTCCTTACCGACGACAACACGCCGATGGTATGGCGTGGCCCTATGGTTTCCGGCGCGCTGCTGCAGCTGGTGACCCAGACTGCCTGGGACGACCTGGATTACCTGGTGATCGACATGCCGCCGGGCACCGGTGACATCCAGCTGACCCTGGCGCAGAAGGTACCGGTTGCCGGTTCGGTGATCGTCACCACCCCGCAGGACCTGGCCCTGCTGGATGCCAAGAAGGGCGTGGAGATGTTCCGCAAGGTCAATATCCCGGTGCTGGGCGTGGTGGAGAACATGGCCGTGCACATCTGCTCGAACTGCGGTCATGCCGAGCACCTGTTCGGCGAAGGCGGTGGCGAGAAGCTGGCGAGCCAGTATGGCGTCGACCTGTTGGCGTCGTTGCCGCTGTCGATGCTGATTCGCGAGCAGGCCGATAGTGGCAAGCCGACGGCGATCGCCGAGCCGGAAAGCCAGATTGCGATGGTCTATCAGGAGCTGGCCCGTCAGGTGGGCGCGCGGATCGTGCTGCAGGAAGCTGCTGCGCCGGCGATGCCTAGCATTACCATCAGCGAAGATTGACTGGCAGACCGAGTCGCCTGCTTCGCGGGTAAACCCGCTCCCACAGGTACAGCGCAGACTTCAAGTACCGCGCTGTCCCTGTGGGAGCGGGTTTACCCGCGAAGAGGCAGACTCGGTCTTTCGACCAGGCATAAAAAAACCCGCCGGAAGGCGGGTTTTTTGAAAGCTAGGAAGCTTCGATCGACTTAGGCGATCTGAACTTCTTCAGCCTGCATGCCTTTCTGGCCGCGGGTAGCGACGAAAGTAACAGCCTGGCCTTCTTTCAGGGTTTTGAAGCCGTCAGCTTGGATGGCTTTGAAGTGCACGAACAGGTCGTCGCCCGACTGAGGGGTGATGAAGCCGTAGCCTTTCTCATCGTTGAACCACTTAACAACACCGGATTGACGGTTGGACATTTTTCTGTCTCCTTGGACAATTTGATAACGGTCAGGAAAAACCCTGGCCGGGACTGAGCGCAAAGAGAGCAGAAAATTCAGCGATGGGCCGATCAGGATCGTGCATCAAACTAGAGATTCTCGGTGTCACGTGCAGCACAGTGGCGCCACCTTACCCCACTTTCCGCAACCTGCCAATGGTCAGAAGGCGCTTTACGCAAATTCGGATCGACGGCGGCTGAAGCCCCCGCCCGGCGCGGGATGAGGCATGGAACTTTAACCTGGGCGCCGGGACCGGTAAGATGCGCGTCTCGAATTTTCACCTCGCAACTCTTCAGGACACCCCGCCATGAGCATCAAATCGGACAAGTGGATTCGCCGCATGGCGCAGGAACACGGCATGATCGAACCGTTCGTCGAGCGCCAGGTGCGCGGCGAACAGGACAGCCGGGTGATCTCCTTCGGCGTCTCCAGCTACGGCTACGACGTGCGCTGCGCCGACGAATTCAAGGTGTTTACCAACATCAACTCGGCCACCGTCGACCCGAAGAACTTCGATGCAGGCAGTTTCGTCGACATCAAGAGCGACGTGTGCATCATCCCGCCGAACTCCTTCGCCCTGGCGCGTACCGTCGAGTATTTCCGCATTCCGCGTGATGTGTTGACCATCTGCCTGGGCAAGAGCACCTACGCCCGTTGCGGCATCATCGTCAATGTCACCCCGCTCGAGCCCGAGTGGGAAGGCCATGTGACACTGGAGTTCTCCAATACCACCACGCTGCCGGCGAAGATCTACGCCAACGAAGGTGTGGCCCAGATGCTGTTCCTGCAGTCCGACGAAGAATGCGAAGTGTCGTACAAGGACCGTGGCGGCAAGTACCAGGGCCAGCGCGGCGTCACCCTGCCGCGTACCTGAGCCGACAAGCGCGGGGAATTCCCCGCGCCTTTGGCACTCCAACTGGATAACGCCGGTACGCATGACGCGTAGCGGCCTTGCCAGGAGCAGCCAATGAAACTCCACCCCGCAATCAGTGCCAAGCTGGCAGGCCTGCAGCCCAACCACGTCGGGTTGCTACCATGGTCACTGCTGGCACACCCGCTGCCGATGCAGGCGGGGGGCGTGCCCCACCAGCCTGACCCGGATACCCCGCAACCGCCGGAGCCCGGTGAAACACCGCCCATGGAGCCGGGCGAGCCGACCCTGCCGGACGAGCCTCCACCGGCACCTGTAGCCTGAGTGATCCGGGCTAGAGCGGCCAGACGCGGTCTGCACCGGTCAGGAACACCCGGCTGGCGCCCGTGGGGGCAATTTCCCAACCCCCGGTAAATTCACCGAACGCCGGCAGCAGGCTGACCTGTCCATCGATCAGGAAGCAGGGCAATCGCAGGCGTTGCCGAGCCTTGCCGCGCAGGACGAATACCGGGTGTACGTGCCCTGCCAACACCGGTTGGGTCGGGTGGGGGCGGGGTTCGTGCTGTAGCGCAAAGGGTCCCAACAGCCAGGGTTCGCTCACGACTTCGATACCGAGTGACGCGGGTGGGTCACCGGCGTTTCGATCATGATTGCCGCGGATCAGCACGATTTTCAGGGTTCTGTGGCGCTCTCGCCAGGCCTGCAGCGTTGCCAAGGTTGCCGGTGCCTGCGCTGCGCGCGCATGCAGAAAATCGCCAAGAATGATCAGTTGCTCGCAATCATGCCTTGCCAGCAATGCATCCAGGCGAGCGAGTGTCGCCTCGGTGGTGCCGCGCGGTACCGGTTGGTGCAAGGCGCGATAGCTTGCTGCCTTGCCGATGTGCAGGTCGGCCACCAGCAGGGCATGACGGGCTGGCCAGTAGATGGCCTTGTCCGAAAGCAGCCATAGCACTTGGCCATGGTGTTCGATGGGTAAAAGGTTGGTCATTCCGTAGCGTCCGCCGCACTGTTCAGCTCCGCGACCATCCTCGCAATCCGGTCCGCCAGTCTCTCGGTGCTCAACGTTTCGCGCATGCCTTCCACCAGCAAGGCAAATGCCAACGGTCCGGGCCGTTTGAGTGGTCGCAGTTCCAGCTGTAACTGGCCCATCTTCAGCAATTGCCGGTGCAACCGCTCGATCTCCAGTTCCTCATTCAGCACCTCGTCCCGTGCCTGGGCCAGCAGCAGGTTGCCGGTGTCATGCTTGCGAAATACCTCATAAAACAAGCCGCTGGAGGCCTGGATCTGCCTGAGGCTTTTCTGCGCCGCCGGATACCCGCCAAACACCAACCCGGCAATCTGTGCGATCTCGCGAAAACGACGCAACGCCATTTCTCCTGCGTTGAGGCTGGCCAGTACATCATCCAGCAGGTGTTCGGTACCAAGTGCCTGCGGAAGGTGTGTGGCCCAGTCCACGTTGCCCGGGCTGAGCAGTTCGAACCCGTAGTCATTGACCGCAATCGAAACCGAAAGCGGCTGCACGCGGCTCACCCGCCAGGCGATCAGGTTGGCCAGGCCAAGGTTGGCCATGCGCCCGGCGAACGGATACAGGAACAGGTGCCAACCCTGGCGCGACTTGAAGGTTTCTGCCAGCAGCGTTTCGGGGGTGGGCAGCGCCGACCATTGCGCCTGCAAGGCAAGCAGGGGGCGCACTGCACGCATCTCCGGGCTTTGAAAGCGCCCTTGGGATGCTGCGCCGAGCTGCTCGACCAGTGCGTCGGCCAGTTCGCTGGAGAGCGGCATGCGGCCACCATTCCAGCGTGCAACCGCTGCCTTGCGCGCGGTACTGCGGCGTACGTAGGCCGTCATGTTTTCCACGCGCACCAATTCCAGCACTCGCCCGCCGAACACCAAGGTATCGCCAGGGCGCAAACGGGCAATGAACGCCTCTTCGACGCTGCCCAGCGCCTTGCCCCCACCACCCTTGCTCCAGTACTTGAGCTGCAGGCTGGCGTCGCTGACGATGGTACCGATACTCATGCGGTGGCGACGTGCCAAACGTTCGCTGGCAACCTTGTACGTGCCGTCGGGCTGGCGCTCGACGCGCTGGTAGTCTGGGTAGGCGCTGAGTGAGCTGCCGCCATGGCAGACGAAGTCCAGCGCCCATTGCCACTGGCTGTCGCGCAATTCGCTGAAGGCCCAGGTACTGCGCACTTCGGCCAGCAACTGCTGCGGGTGAAAGCCGCTGCCCAAAGCCATGCTTACCAAGTGTTGCACCAGCACGTCCATGCACAAGCTTGGCGAATGCCGGGCTTCGATGTGCCCGGCTGCCAGGGCGTGCCTGGCGGCGGCTGCTTCCACCAGTTCCAGGCTGTGGGTGGGCACCAGAGTAACCCGGGAGCGCCGCCCCGGCGCATGGCCGGAGCGCCCGGCCCGTTGCACGAGACGGGCAATGCCCTTGGCGGAACCGATCTGCAGTACGCGCTCCACGGGAAGGAAGTCCACCCCCAGGTCCAGGCTGGAGGTGCAGATCACTGCCTTCAGGTTGCCTTGCTTGAGGCTGCGCTCGACCCAGTCACGGGTATCGCGGGCCAGTGAGGCATGGTGCAAGGCAATCAGCCCGGCCCACTCGGGGCGTACCTCGAGCAGCGCCTGGTACCAGAGTTCGGCCTGCGCCCGAGTGTTGGTGAAGACAAGGCAACTAGTGCTGGCATCTATCTCCCGGCTGACCTGATCGAGCATCTTCAAACCCATGTGCCCGGCCCAGGGGAAGCGCTCGATGGCCGTTGGCAGCAGGGTATCGATCTGCAACTGCTTGTCCTGTCGGCCTTGTACCAGCAGGCCTCCTTGTGGCTGCAATACGTCCAGCGCATGTTGGAGATTGCCGAGGGTCGCGGACAGGCCCCAGGTCGGCAGGCTCGAGTGCCAGTGGCGCAGGCGGGCCAAAGCCAGTTGCAGTTGTACCCCACGCTTGTTGCCCAGTAGTTCGTGCCATTCGTCCACCACTACCAGGCGCAGTGTGGCGAAGTCTTCGCGAGCTTGTGCCCGGGTCAACAGCAGCGTAAGGCTTTCAGGGGTAGTGACCAGTACACTGGGCAGGCGCCGTGCTTGCCGGGCACGTTCGGCACTGCCGGTGTCGCCGCTGCGAATGCCCACGCTCCAGGGCAGGCCCAGGTCGTCCAGCGGCATTTGCAGTGCGCGGGCGGTGTCGGCGGCCAAGGCTCGCATGGGGGTAACCCACACCACCTGCAAGGGTGCAGCATGACGCCCTTGGGCTTCGGCCTTGAAGGCCCTCAGTGCGGCGAGCCATACCGCGTAGGTCTTGCCGGCACCGGTACTGGCATGCAGCAAGCCGGATTCGCCCCGTTCCACGGCGGCCCAGACACGGCGCTGGAAAGCGAAAGGCTTCCAGCCACGCTTGGCGAACCAGGCCTTGGCGAGGTCGGTGGCGGCGGGCATGGGGCATAGGGTCCTTCGGTGGCTGTGTTTCTACAGACAACCAGCCAGGCGCAATGGTTTTACCGGATCAGTTTGCCAGCAGATAGCCGCTGCGGCACACCTGCTCGCCTGCGACGTGGGCGATGACCATGCCTGCGGTAGCCATGCGCCGTACGTTACGTGCATACAGCAGGCCGGGCTGGCTGTTGCGGATGGCCGTGACCCGGTCGTTGAGCGGGTCGATGACTTCAGCGATCAGCTGGCCCGCCTCCAGGTGCTGGCCTGGCCGGGCGTGGTACACCAGCAACCCGCCCAGTGGCGTTATCACCGGTTCTACTGCGGCCAGTGGCGTGGCCGGGCAGCGCAAGGCGGGCAGGGCCGGGCTTGCGCCTTCGATGACCCCCGCATGGGTAAGGAAGTCGAGGATCGCCTGGCAGTCCTTGCTGGCCAGGTCGTGGCTGACATCGGCCTGGCCGCGCAACTCGACGGTGACCGAGCAGCAGCCCAGCGGAATCGGGAAACGTTTGCCGAAGCGTTGTTGCAGCTGCCACCAGACCAGGCTGAAGCATTCATCGAACGACTGCCCGCCAGAGTCGGTGGCAAGCAGGCTGGCTTGGGCACCCAGGTAGCGGGCCAGCGGTTCGATCTGCGGCCAGGCGTCTGGCGTGGTGTACAGGTGCTCGACCGCCTCGAAGTCGCAGTGCAGGTCCAGCACCATGTCGGCATCGCAGGCAAGGCGCTGCAATATCAGGCGTTGGGCCTGCAGCGGTGTGCGCGCCGGGTGTGCGTCCAGCCCCCGCCGCAGGTATTCGCGGATCAGCGCGAGGTTGTGTGCCGGGTCTTCGGTCAGGTGTTCTTCGATCTGGTCGCCGATGCTGTCGGAAAGATCGACGAAGTTACGGTTGAAGTTCTCGCCGCTTTGCAGTTCGAATCGCCCCAGCGGCGCGTCCAGCAGCACTTGTTCCAGGCCGACCGGGTTGGCCACCGGCACCAGGATGATCTCGCGCTGCAGGCGGCCTTGCTGTTCCAGTTCACCCAGGCGGCTTTTGAGGTGCCAGGCCACCAGCATGCCGGGCAGCTCGTCGGCATGCAGCGAGGCCTGGATATAGACTTTGCCGCCACCGCGAGGTCCGAAGTGGAAGCTGTGCAACTGGCGGGTGATGCCCGGAACGGGCGAGAGCAGGTCGTGAGTTGAGTGGTGCATGGTGGTCCTGGGTGCGTGGCGAAAACGGTCTGCGACACGGGGCGGCACACAGATAGAAGCACAGTTTTTGGCCTTGCGCCTGCATCGGTGCCCTCCTGGCCACCGCGCTGGCTTCTTCGCGGGTAAACCCGCTCCCACAGGGATCGCACAAAACTCAGCTTTTGTGCATGACCTGTGGGAGCGGGTTTACCCGCGAAAAAGCCAGCACGGTCCAGAAATTGTTTCAGGCCAGCAGCGCCTGCAATGTAGCCAGGTCATCCGCTTCTTCCACTGGCTTGTCCAGCCGCCAGCGCAGCATTCGCGGAAAACGCACGGCAATGCCGCTCTTGTGCCTCCTGGACAGGGCGATGCCCTCGAAGCCCAACTCGAACACCAACGTCGGCGTCACGCTGCGCACCGGCCCGAAGGTTTCAACGGTGGTCTTGCGGATGATGGCGTCGACCTTGCGCATTTCTTCGTCACTGAGCCCTGAATAGGCCTTTGCAAATGGGACCAGTGCCCGACCCGGCGTACCGGCTGGCGCGTCCCACACGGCGAAGGTGTAGTCGCTGTACAAGCTGGCCCGCCGGCCGTGGCCGCGCTGAGCATAGATCAGCACGGCATCGACGCTGAACGGGTCGATCTTCCATTTCCACCAGGTGCCCATGTCCTTGGTGCGCCCCACGCCATACAACGCCTCTCGCTGTTTCAGCATCAGCCCTTCCACCCCCAGGCTGCGGGACTGTTCGCGCTGGCGGGCAAGGTCGGCCCAGTCCTGGCCTTCGAGCAGAGGCGAGAGCAATACCGGGGCCAATGGGTGCTGCTCAAGTACCAGCTCCAGCTGCTGGCGGCGTGCATGCTGCGGGCGGCTGCGCCAGTCCTCGCCTTGCCATTCCAGCAGGTCGTAGGCCTGCAGCACGACCGGTGCGTCGCTCAGCAGCTTCTTGCCCAAGGTCTTGCGTCCCAGGCGCTGCTGCAACAGGGCAAATGGCTGCACAGCCAGCTCAGCCGCTGAGCCACCAGGTTTCCAAACCAGGATCTCGCCATCGAGCACGACACCGTCGGGTAACGTCTGCGCCAGGCTGTGCAATTCGGGGAAGCGTTCGGTGACCAGTTCCTCACCGCGCGACCAGACCCACAGCTGGCCTTCGCGCTTGACCACCTGGGCGCGAATGCCGTCCCATTTCCACTCGATTTGCCATTCGCTCGGCGGCCCGAGCAGTATATCGAGCTGTTCGGTTGATACCTGCAGGGGGTGGGCCAGGAAAAACGGGTAGGGCTGGCCGCCACGCAAGCTATGTTCATCGTCTGATTCCGGGGCTATCAGCCGTTGATAGCTGGCTGCCGTCGGGCGGTGGCTGATGTCGGTGTAGCCAACCAGGCGCTGGGCCACGCGTTTGGCATCCAGCCCCGCCAGTTGCGCGAGGGCGCGAGTGACCAACAGCTTCGATACGCCCACGCGAAAGCTGCCAGTGATGAGTTTCAGGCAGAGCATCAGGCTGGGGCGGTCCAGCTGGGCCCAAAGAGGCGGCAGGCGTTGCTGGATCTCCTCGACTGGCAGGCCGCGCAATGGCAGCAGATGGGCTTCGACCCAGCGGGCGAGGCCATCGTCGCCAGGGTGGCGGCTTTCCGGTACCAGCAGGGAAATGGTTTCGGCCAGGTCGCCAACGGCCTGGTAGCATTCCTCGAACAGCCAGTCAGGCAGCCCCGCCAACCTGCCGGCCAGCTCCCGCAGCACGCGTGTAGGCACCAGTTGGCGAGGGCGGCCACCTGCCAGGAAGTACACCGCCCAGGCGGCATCCCCAGCCGGGGCGGTGCTGAAATATTCGCGTAGCGCCGTGAGCTTTGCAGTGCTGGAGGTAGTCGCATCCAGCCTCAGGTACAGCTCGGCGAATGCTTTCATGCGTCTGGCTCCGCGGCTACCACGTCATCTTCCTCGCCGTACTCGGTCACGAAGGCGCGGGCATCGAGGCCCTGTTCGATGAGGTAGCGCACCAGCACATTGACCGAGCCATGGGTGACCATCACGCGTTCTGCGCCAGTCTGGCCGATGGCCCAGAGCAATCCCGGCCAATCGGCATGGTCCGAGAGCACGAAACCTCGGTCTACCCCACGCCGGCGTCGGGTGCCGCGCAACAGCATCCAGCCACTGGCAAAGGCATCGCTGTAGTCGCCGAAACGGCGCATCCAGCTGCTGCCACCCGCCGAAGGCGGTGCCAGGACCAGAGCCTGGCGCAGCAGCGGGTCGTTGCGAGGGATATCGCCCACATAGTGGGTTTGCGGAAGGTAGACGCCAGCGTCCCGGTAAACCCGGTTGAGCGGTTCGACAGCGCCATGCACGAGGACTGGGCCAATGTTGGCGTCCAGCCCGTGGAGGATTCGCTGGGCCTTGCCGAAGGCATAGCAGAACAGCACGCTGGCTTTGCCCTGTTCGCAATTGGCGCGCCACCAGGCATTGATGCCGGTGAAAATCTCGCCCTGGCTGGGCCAACGATAGATGGGCAGGCCGAAGGTCGATTCGGTGATGAAGGTGTGGCAGCGCACCGGTTCGAACGGCGTGCAGGTGCCGTCGGGCTCCACTTTGTAGTCGCCAGAGGCGACCCAGACCTCGCCCTGATACTCCAGGCGCACTTGCGCCGAGCCCAGTACATGCCCGGCCGGGTGCAGGCTAAGGGTTACGCCATGGTGGAGCAGGCGTTCGCCGTACGGCAGGGTTTGCAGGTCGATGTCCTGGCCCAGGCGGCTGCGCAGGATGCCGGCGCCTGGGGCGGCGGTGAGGTAATGGCGGTTCCCGACGCGGGCATGGTCGCCGTGGCCGTGGGTGATGACGGCACGCTCCACCGGCCGCCAGGGGTCGATGTAGAAATCACCGGGCGGACAGTACAGGCCTTCGGGGCGGGCGATGACGAGGTCCATGGCTCAACGTCTGGAGTAGGGCTTGCTAGGTCAGAGTGGCGAGGCCTGCGACAAGTTCTATGTGTGAGGCAGCCCTCCCGAGGGCTGCCAGACCCGCGTCAGGAAATAGCGACCTTCCAGCCCGATTTTCGGGCTTCTTCGATGCTGATCTTGGCGACGCGGGCGATGTTCAGGCGTTTGCCGTCATGCATCAGATATGGCGAAGCACGGAAGTGATCCCAAGTGGTATCGACGCTGTCGGGCAGCAGGTCCTCGGTGTCATAAGCGATTTCCAGGGTGACAGGTGAAGAAACCGCAGGGGCGCTGGCATCTCCGTCGCTGATCATGCGGTAGTCGGCGATTGCGGTTCCCACCCAAAGTTGTGCATTGATGGTAGCGCCAGCTGGAACTTTGAGCGTATCAGGCCAGGAAATTTCAATTTTCAGGGTTTCTGTAGCCATGTTCATCATCCTCTTGATGGAAAGTGCGCCGCACCTGTCCGGGAACAGTGCGGCACCGAGGATGCTAGGTAGCTGGGCGGCTGCCGGTAAGCAGGAAAGGCTCCACTAGCGCCCAGGCACCAACGTCAAACGCTGGTTTCCATACGCCCGCCCGAAGTTCTGCTGCTGCAGTGGCAGGCTCATGAAGCGCCCTTGGAACCAGGCATCCAGCCCATCGCTGTAATGCGTGCTGGCCGGGTTGCCGGACTGCCCGCTGCTGGTCAGCACCTGCAACGGCTCGGCCTGGCCGAAGTCGACGATCATCCGTGCCGAGGCCGGCAGGCGGGTGTCGAATTCGCTGCCCCAGGCATATGGCGTCAGGGCCAGGGTGGTGAAGTCGCCACCGGCAGCCAGCGGCGGGCGACCGAGGGCATCGCCCAGGCCATGGTAGGCCGGTGCAGGCCAGCGGTACTGGTGCAGCTTGCCCCACTGCCAGGCGCGGCGGTCGGCGCCCAGTTGCGCGGTGCCGGCATCCACAGCGCCCGCCAGGCTGCGGGCGAGAATGGCCGGCTTGTCTTCTTTCTGCGGGGTATTGCGGTCATCCCAGAACGGGCTGTCGTCGCGGCCCAGCAGGTGGTCGGCCTGCGCCGAGAACGACAACCGCGCATTGCTGACGAAGGCCTGCCAGGCCGGGCCGGATTCCGGGCCCAGGTCGTCGAGGAAGGTTTGCCGGGCCATTTCCTGGAGGAACAGTTCGTACAGTGCGGCATCGGCCGACACTGGGCTCAGGCGGCCATCGAAGGCCTTGAGCCGGGCCAGCGCGTCGCGGGCCTTGTCACGCTGTGCGGCGGGCAGGGCATCGATCGCCTGCTTGAGCGGCTGGGCCATGCCCGGGGCGTCGAACATCTGCTTGAGCTTATCAGCCAGCAGGGTGGTCTGGTCGTTCTGCAGGGCCATCAGGCTGCGGCTGTCGTGGCGGCCATTGCCGGCCAGCTGGGCCAGGCGCTCGGCGCGTTCTGGGTAGTACCAGGTGCTGGACAGCTGCATGCCATAGCCGCGCGGCAGGCTGCGCTGGTTGGCGTGGCCGATCCAGCCGGCGGGCGGGTCCTGGTCGTAAGGGTGCAGCATCGGGTCGGCATAGCCGTCCCAGTCGTAGCGCCCGTCCCAGCCCGGCGAGGGCAGCAGGCCCTGGCCTTCGCGGCGGTTGGGGTAGCGGCCACTGACTTGCCAGCCGATGTGCTCGGGTTCGGCGAAGATGAAGTTGAGGGCGGCGGCGGTCACTTCACGGGTGCTGTCGAAGGCACGCTCCACGCTCTTGGCACGGGTCAGGTCGAACAGCGCATCCAGGCTGCGGTCGCCCTTGAACTGTGGCAGGTTCAGCGCCAGGCCCAGGCTGGCATTGCCTGGCTGGGCCAGCAGGGTGCCGTGGCGGGTGTCGTACATCACCTCGCGCAGCGGGCGCTGGCCGCGGACGAAGAAGGTTTCGCTACGGGCACGGGCCGGCAGCCATTTGCCGTCGGCGAGGTAGCTCAGTTGGCTGCCCTGGTAGCGCAGTTGCTCCAGATACAAATCCTGGTTGTCGGCCATGACCGCGCTGCTGCTCCAGGCCAGCTTGCCGTTGTAGCCGGCCAGCACGATCGGCAGGCCAGGCAACGACAGGCCGGCGACCTGGTACTTGCCGGTGTGGATCTGCACCGGGCTCAGGGCCCAGGCGGCTCGGCTGTCGCTGGCCAGCAAGCTTTTGCCGCTGCGGCTGCGCTGCGGCGCCAAGGCCAGGTTGGCCGAGCCCGGGCTGCCCAGAAGGTCGAGGTCGGCCAGCTTCTGGCTGGCGGCTGCCAGGGCTGGCAGCCCCGGCAACTGGCTGGCCAGGTTCAGGCCCTTGAGCTTGTCCACTTCGGCTTCGGCCAACGGCTCGTCCGGGGCACCGGGTAGCAGCCAGGCCAGCTTGTCGCTGCCGGCTTTCTGCGCCAGGGTCAGGGCGCTCAGTTCTTCCTGCAGGTTCACTGACTGGCTGAAGGCATACAGGCTGAAGATCAGTGCCGAGTCTTCTGGCTTCCAGTATTCGGGGCGGTAGCCACTGCTGGCCAGGCCGGCGGGCAGCTTGTCGCGGTAGCGGAACAGGTAGGCGTTGACCCCGCGTGCATACACTTCGAAGAAGCGCTTGAGCCGTGGCGAGGCGTCGGCGTACTGCTGGGCGGCGCTCTGCTTGAGGTTGGCCGCGCGCATCAAACGGTCGATGTCCAGCGCGTCGCTGCCGGCCAGTTCTGCCAGGCGGCCCTGGGCCAGCAGGCGCATGGCGACCATCTGCTCGATGCGGTCGCCGGCATGCACATAGCCCAGGCTGAACAGGGCGTCATGGAAGCTGCTGCTTTCGATCAGTGGTGCGCCCATTGCGTTGCGCCGTACCGAGACGTTCTGCGCCAGGCCCTTGAGTGGCTGCACACCGCTGGTCGGCGGCACGCTGTCCTGGTAGCCGCCCGTCTGGCAGCCGGCCAGCACGAGCATGCCGAGCAGCGTGGCAGCGGTTGCGAACCGCGGGCGGAATGGAGGAAAGGCGGGGGCGGCCATGACAAGGGCTCCTGCAAGGCGTGGCGGGTTTCGAAAGGCGCTAAGGTAGTGAGCGCGCAGGCGCCGTGCAAGGTCCCTGGGCGCTTTATTTGCCAGTGCCGACTCAAACCTTGAAATGTTCGGCCACGGCGTCGGAAAAGTGCGTGCAATTGATGCGAGCAAGGCGTTGATAGTCACGGCTGACGGCGAAGGCAGAGCCTGGCATCAATAGCACCTTGTGCTGTTCCAGGCGACGCATGAAGGGCTTCAGGTCGGCCAGTTCGGGGTGGTAGACCCACAGGAACATGCCACCTTGGGGCGTTATGTCGAATTGCCAGCCACGCGTCCGCAACAACTGCTGGGTCTGCGCCTGCTGCCGGATCAGGCGCTGCTGCAGGTCTTGCATGTGCCGGGCATAGGTGCCATCGGACAAAATGGTGTTGACGAAGCGCTCGCAAAACGCCGGTACCGCCACGCAGGTCAGCAGCTTCAGGCGTGTCAGCGGCTCCATCAGCTCTGCCGAGCAGGCGATGTAGCCTACGCGCAATGAGGCGGACAGGCATTTCGAGAAGCTGCCGATGTAGATGACCCGCTCAAGGTCGTCCAGTTCGGCAAAGGTCTGGCGCACACCCGGGCTGAAGTCGCCGTAGACATCGTCCTCGACCACGAAGAAGTCGTGTTCCACCGCCAGGCGCAGGACGCTGAAGGCATTGTGCGGGCTGATGTTGCCGCCGGTCGGGTTGTGGAAGGTACTGTTGCAGAAGAATGCCTTGACCTTGTGCCTGGCCAGGTGCTCCTTCATGTCTTCCACGCTCGGTCCGTCCTGGGTTCGGCGCACCCCGACCACATGGCCCCCGGCCAACTGGATCAGCTTGATCAGGTTGCCATTGCCGGGCTCGTCGACGAACACGTGATCGCCTGGCTTGATCAACAACCGCGCCACCAGGTCCAGCGCTTGTGTGGCGCCCAGCGTAGTCAGCAACTGAGTTGGCCGGGCATCGACACGGGTCAGGCGTTTCAGGTGCACGCACAACTGCTTGCGCATGGGCAGGTAGCCCTGGATGTCGCCATATTCTGCCAGCGAACTCTGCTCCAGGCGTGCCGTGCGCCGAATTGCCCTGGCCAGCAGCTCGGTGTCTCGCCAGGCGGGTGGCAGCCAGCCGCTGCCCAGTTTGGTGTAGTGCTGGCCCCCCTGCAACAACTTGAACAGCGGGTCGTCGGCCATGCCTGCGGGCGTATCCACTGTGCCGGTTTGCCGTGTGTGGCTGGCGACGAAGTAGCCGCGGCCAGGAATGGCGGTCAACACACCTTCGCTTACCAATCGGGCATAGCTGGAGACGACATCGTGGTAGCTGCAGCCAACCGCCGCCGTCAACTTGCGGATGGACGGCATGCGCTGGCCAGGCAGCCATTCGCCGGCTTCGAGGCGCTGTTTCAACTGGTCATGAAGGCTGTGCGGGCGCATGGCGGGTCCAGCAGCTGTTAGAAAAAACAGCCTAACAGTTAACCGGAAAGCGCGTCGACTGTTCGAGCTTCAGGGCGCGACAGATGCGACCATGCACCTGTCGGCATCTTTCCCAATACCGAAATCGACCCGTCCACCAACCGTGAGCACACGCTATGTCGAGCACACTCCCGCGGCGCACGTACCTGTATTTCACCGCGCAATCGATCAACCTGACGACTGCGGTCATGTCCGTGACCATGGCGGCTATTGTCGGGGCGGCGCTGGCGCCTGCCGCCACGTGGTCTACCGTGCCCTATGGTTTCCAGTTCCTCTGCCTGATGCTGGCCACCTATCCGGTCTCCAGGCTGATGAGCCGTATTGGCCGCAAGCGCGCCTTCATGCTGGGCTCGATCCCTTTGGCGGTGTCTGGCATCAGTGGTTACCTGGCGGTGCAGTACCAGCACTTCCCGACGCTGGTGATCAGCCATTCGGCATTGGGCATCTACATTGCGTTTGCCAACTTCAATCGCTTCGCGGCCACCGACAATCTGGCCCAGAAACTGAAGCCCAAGGCGCTTTCCCTGGTGGTGGCCGGTGGGGTGATCGCAGCCGTGGTCGGGCCGGCGCTCACCGAGTGGCTGAGGGACGTTGGTGGGTATCCGCTGTTTTCGCTGTGCTACGCCGCTTTTGTCGGCCTGGCGGTGATGTCGTTGCTGACAGCGGCCTGCCTGCCCGGCGATACCGGCACCGCCAGTAACGACCGTGCAGCGAAACCGGCTGGCACGACCGCCGAGCCGCTGAGCCCGGTGGTTGCCGTGGCCATGGCAGTAGCCGCGCTGGGCTATGGGATCATGAATTTGCTGATGATCCAGGCGTCCATGCACATGAAACACATGCATGAGGACTTTTCCGACGTTCGCCTGGCGATTCAATGGCATGTGATTGCCATGTTTGCGCCGTCGTTCTTCACCGGCGCCATCATCCAAAAGCTCGGCATCAGGGCCACCATCTGTCTCGGCCTGTGCCTGCTGATCGGTTGCACGGCCATGAACATGTGGTCGCACAGCTACGCGATGATGACCTTGTCGCTGATAGCCCTGGGCCTGGGTTGGAACCTGACCTACGTGGGCGGTGGGGCGCTGTTGGCGCAGACGCTGCAAAACAGCCCGGCAGCGATGCAGATGCAAGGGAAGAACGATCTGGCCATTGCGGTGTTCGCGACCGTTGGTGCATTCAGCCCATCGCTGTTGCTGGGTACGGTCGGCTGGGATGGCACCAATGCCATTTGCATGGCCCTCTGCATCGTGCTGCTCATGGCCACCGCAGGGTTGCTGCAGCGCAAGGTTTCAGGGCCTGCCAGGGCCAGTTAGACCCCGGCTACCCTCCGCGCGGCCCGCAGCAGGGACGCGCGAGTGCTGTTCAGGTCAGGCGCCGTGGCACTTCTTGAACTTCTTCTGGCTACCGCACGGGCATGGGTCGTTACGGCCAACGTCCTTCAGGGCGTTGCGTACCGGCTCCTGGTGGCCGTGGTTGCAGTGCGGGCCGTGTACATGGCCATGATCGTGGTGGTGATCATGATCGTGGTTGCAGTCAGGGCCATGAACGTGGGGTTGCTGGGACATTGCAGGGTCACTCCGGTTTGTAATCGCCGGGGATTATCTCACCACTGCGCGACAAGTGCAGGTCCCGATGGATGAGCAACCCGGTCGCCAGCTCGCCCTGCAGGCTGTAATGCAGTGGTTGTTCGCTTTTCAGCAGCTTGGCCAGCGGTTTCAGGTGCTGCCACAGGTTGGTCCGTGCGGTGATCTTGAAAGTACGCCGGGCATGCCCGCCGACACTGCGCCACACGCTGGTTTCATCCTGCACCAGCAACAGGTCGTTGAGGCGTATGGCATACGACAGGTTGCGGATGAACAGGCGGCTGTCATTGGGGTTGTCGATTCGCAGATGCAGCACGAACTCCTGCTCCAGCAACCTGGCCTTGACTGTCTCCACCTTGACCAGGTGCACCTCGGGTTCGCGCCAGTCGTCACCGCCCCAGCTGGCGCAGCCCGCCAGCAGTGCAAGCCATGCCATCAGGGTGGCGAGCAGCAGCGGGCGGGTGCGGGCGATCATGGTCAGCTACCCACGTAACTGGCGCAGCATTTCTTGAACTTCTGACCGCTGGCGCAGGGGCAGGGGTCGTTGCGCCCGGCCTTGAGCCCGACCGTGGGGTCGATGAAGTACCAGCGCCCGGCGTGCTGGACGAATGCCGAGCGCTCGCGGTGCTGATGGTCACCCTCCTGGTCGTGCCAGCGTGCAGTGAAGGTGACAAAACCGTGCTCCGGCTGGCCGCCCAGCACCTCAGCGCTTTCCACCTCCAGGCCCAGCCAGGTGCTCTGGGCGCTCCAGGCGGCCATGGCGGCACGGTCCAGGCCGGCTTGCTGGGCCGGCAGGGTGGTGGCCACCAGGTAGTCGACCAGGCCCAGCACGTAGGCACTGTAGCGTGAGCGCATCAGCGCCTGGGCATCCGGCGCCGGGGTACCGGCGTGGTAATGCCCGCAGCAGGCGTCGAGCAGGTTTCCACTGCCACAAGGGCAGACCGAGACACTCATCATCACCACCAGTACTTGCCGAAGTTTTCAGGGTTGGCCCAGAACTTGGCATTCAGCCAGTCCGGTACCTGCTTGTAGTCATGTAGATCATAGGTGAACAGGCTCAATACCTGCTGGTCACGGCGGAATTTCTCGCTGGCCGACAGGGCAAGGGCAAAGAAATCGGTGTCCTGCCAGCCACAGGCGGCCAGGTCGGCCAGCACCGCGACCCGGCTGGCATTGAGGTTGCGAATGCCACCGAGCAATTCCAGGCCGGTGCGTTTTGGCAGGTGCTCCAGGCAGTCCACCAGTACCGCCAGGTCAAAGCGCTGGGCTGCCAGTTCGGCCGGCAGCGGGCCTGGGGCGGACATGGCGATGGTTACCTGTGGGTGCGCCTGGGCGAAGGCGTCCAGCGCCGGGAAGCGCGTGCCCACCAGCAGCAGGCGTTGCGGGGTGAAGCGCTCGAGCAGGGCCGCCAGGGCCTGCTGCGGGGTGCGCTGGGAAAAACCGTCGGTCATTGCCAATCCTCGTTGAAGTCGTCCAAGACTAGCGGGCCGCAGCGTGCGGGCAAAGAGGCATGTGACTGTGTCGTGGCTTATTGGTGGCAGGGATCAGATGCTCGGTCTTTACTCCCTGAAATCGGCCTTATGCCGATTCCCCCTAGGAGAAGCAATGAAATGAGCATAGTACGCACAGCGATACCCCTGGTTCTGCTCACCAGTGTGTTGACTGGTTGTGCAGGTTTGCAAAAGACCGACTGGCCGAAATGTGCCGCCGTCGGGGGTGTAAGCGGCGCTGCCCTGGGCGCCATCGAGAGCTCCAGCTGGGCTGGTTGGGGCGCGTTGCTGGGCGGTGGCCTGGCGGCGGGCTATTGCTGGGCCCATGGCGATGGCGACGAGGATGGTGACGGTGTGCCGGACAGCCGTGACAAGTGCCCAGGCACCCCGCGCGGTGTGCAGGTCGATGCCAACGGCTGCCCGCCGGAGCCGGCCGCGGTGGTCGAGGAAGTGGTGGTGCAGAAGGAAGAAGTCATCGTCATCCGCGATGTGCACTTCGAGTTCGACTCTGCGCGCCTGACCGCCAGCGACAAGGAGCGCCTCAACACCATTGCCACGCGGCTGAAACAGGAGGCACCGTCCGCCCGCCTGAGCGTCAGCGGCCATACCGACAGCGTCGGCTCCGACAGCTACAACCAGAAACTGTCCGAGCGCCGTGCCCACTCGGTGACCGATTACCTGGTCGAGAGCGGTGTGCCGCGCAGCAGCTTCGTGTCGGTGGTCGGTGCTGGTGAAACCCAGCCGGTGGCAGACAACGCCACGGCCGAGGGGCGTGCCATGAACCGCCGTACCGAGATCAAGATCCAGCGGTAGACCGGCGTGCGCCCGTGCCTTGAGCAGTGGCACGGGCGCGTCTTCACGGCGGTCAGCCGCCCGTGGCCAATGACACAGGAGCATTCAGCATGAGTGTGACGTCGAAGGCGGCGCTGCCGCTGTTGGTGGCTGCCAGCCTGCTAGCGGGCTGCGCTACCCACAGCGATGGCAGCGCGCCGCTCAACCAGAGGACCTGGCCCATCTGCAGCCTGCTCGGCGGCCTGGTCGGTGGTGGCCTTGGCGCCATCGAAAGTTCGAGTTGGGCGGCTGGCGGCGGTGCCCTTGGCGCCATTGCCGGGGGCCTGATCTGTTACGCCCAGGATGGCGACGAAGATGGTGACGGTATTTTCGACCGTCGCGATCGTTGCCCAGATACCCCCGCCAACACTGCGGTCGACCACATGGGTTGCCCGTTGAAGGTGTACCCCGCATCACCGCCTGCCACTGAACCTGAACCCTCGCCGGAGGTGATCATTCTGGATGACAACGGCGCGGTGATGTTCGCCTTCGATTCCGCCGAGCTGACCCCTGCGGCCCAGCAGCGCCTGCAAGGCCTGGTGGCAAAACTCGATTCACCGACGGTGGCCAAGGTAAGCGTGATCGGGCATACCGATAACGTCGGCTCCGACAGCTACAACCAGGCACTTTCCGAACGCCGCGCCAGCAGCGTGGCCGTTTACCTGATTGGCCAGGGGCTGGAGGCGGGCAAGGTCACCAGCCAGGGGCGCGGCGAGAGTGAGCCGCTCACCGACAACGAAAGCGAGGAGGGCCGTGCCCGCAACCGACGGGTGGAACTGCACCTCAACTGAGTGGTGCTGGCGCCTGTCCGGGCATTGCAGTTAATGTTGGTCGCACGGCCCGCTCGAACGGGCCGTCTCGACATAACAACAATCCATGGGGGCGGGATATGAAGTTCATCCTGGGCTTGGGCAAGGTCCTGACTGTCGCTTTCTGGGGGGTGGTGCTGTTCAATCAGTTCATGCCACAACCCTTGCCCTTCAACCTGCTGATCAACGCCGCCGGCATCACCTTGCTGGGCCTGCACCTGCTTGAAGTGCTGTTCTTCAATGGCAGCTTGCGCGGCCGCAGCCACCGCTGGTTCGATCGTTTGCAGATCCTGTTGACGGGTATCTTCCATGTCATGTCCATCCCCCGTGTGCAGGAGGCGCCGCGAAATGCGTAATCTGATGTTATTGGCCATGTTGGCCGCTCCCCTGGCCCAGGCCGAAAGCCTGGAGGTCGCTGCCAATTCCATGCTGCGCCTGCCCGACAAGTCTGCCAGCGTGCACCTGGCACAGTTGCGTGTCGCCGATGCCGCAACCCTGCTGCTGCCTGCCACGCTCGCGGAATTGAAGGTTGACCAGCTGGAGCTGGGGCGCGATGCGCGTATCGCCATTGCACCTTCCGATAGCCCGTTGCTGATCGAGGCGCGCAGTGCGCGGCTGGGTGAGGGTAGCGAATTCAGTGCGCCGGGAGCGGCGGGTACTTACCAGCGGGGAGCCCGGTCAGGCCGCAGCCTGGAACTGAAACTGGCTGAAGTGGATGCCGAGCGCCTGGCCATCGATGCCCGTGGCGGTGCCGGTGCGCCGGGGTACGTGGGGCTGGATGGCGCCAACGGCCAGGCCGGTGGCTGCACCTGGGGCCAGGCCAGCCGCGGTGCCAACGGCGATGACGGCGGCAACGGGCACGATGGCGCGCCGGGTGGGCGCATCCGCCTGAGCGTGCCGCAGGGCTTCCCGCAGGAACGCATCGTGGTCCGCCTGGACGGCGGCGCACCGGGCAAGGCCGGGGCTGCTGGCAAGGCCGGCAAGGGCGGCGCTAGCAAGGGTTGCCTGGTGTACCGCACAGACGCCGGCGCCAACGGCCGGCCGGGGCAGCCGGGCCAACCTGGGTTGGCCGGCGCTGCAGGTGAGCTGATTCTGCAGCGCCTCTGAAGCCTTGCCGCGCCCCCTGTAGGAGCGGCCTTGTGTCGCGATGGGCTGCGTAGCAGCCCCAGGATTTCAGCGCCTTCGCACAAATTGCCGGGGCTGCTGCGCAGCCCATCGCGACTCAAGGCCGCTCCTACAGGGGCCGAGCAGATCCTGTCAGAGCATCAACCGCGAACTGGCCACGGCTACCACCGCCAGACCGAGCAGCAGGTTGATCCCCACCATCCGCCGAATCCGTCCCAGCACTGCCGCACCTGCCGGCCAGTCCTCGGCCTGCACTGCCGCCCTCAACTCCGGCAGCAGCAGCGCCTGGATGCGCATGAACAGGGCAAACATGGCGATGCCCCCACCGATCATCATCTGCACATATTTTGGTGCAGTCTCGAAGCCGCTGAAGCGCATGTGCAACATGCCGATACCACTTATCGCCAAAATCGCCACGGCCAGCCAGACCCAACCGAAGAAGCGTCGGAAAACTTCCACCCACAAGCGCAGCCGGGCAGGCCCTTCAAGGGCTGCAACCGTTGCCGGGCGCAGCACCAGCCAGGCGAAGAACATGCCGCCGACCCACACCAGGGCGGCCAGGACATGCAGTGTGTAGGGCAGGGCAAAGGCAAGCATCCGGATCTCCATGCGGCATAAAGGGCAATAGCGGGGTATGATAGCCGCCCCATGCGAAACACTGAAAATATATCCAGCCCTCCGGGCGCTTGCAGACCATGATCAGCAACGAACTCAAAGCCACCATCCAGGGCGCCTATACGCGTTTTCTCGAAGCCAAGAGCCTCAAGCCGCGCTATGGCCAGCGCCTGATGATCGCCGAAGTGGCCAAGGTGCTCGGCGACATCGCCTGCGACGAAGAAGGCCGCCGTGCCGGCGAGCCTGCCGTGGTGGCAGTGGAGGCGGGCACCGGTACCGGCAAGACGGTGGCCTACAGCCTGGCTGCCATTCCGGCCGCCAAGGCCGCCGGCAAGCGCCTGGTGATCGCCACCGCCACCGTGGCGCTGCAGGAGCAGATCGTCTTCAAGGACCTGCCCGACCTGATGCGCAGCAGCGGGCTGAACTTCAGCTTCGCCCTGGCCAAGGGCCGTGGCCGCTACCTGTGCCTGTCCAAGCTCGACATCCTGCTGCAGGAGGGCCACGCCCAGTCGGCCACCGCCCAGCTGTTCGAGGAAGAAGGCTTCCACATCGAAGTCGACGAGCGCAGCCAGAAGCTGTTCAACAGCATGATCGAGAAGCTTGCCGGCAACCGCTGGGACGGTGACCGCGACAGCTGGCCCGAAGCCTTGGAAGACCAGGATTGGGCACGCCTGACCACCGACCACAGCCAGTGTACCGGCCGTCATTGCCCGAACTTCCAGCAGTGCGTGTTCTACAAGGCCCGCGAAGGCATGGGCAAGGTCGACGTGATCGTCACCAACCACGACATGGTGCTGGCCGACCTGGCCCTGGGCGGCGGCGCGGTATTGCCCGACCCGCGCGACACCATGTACGTGTTCGACGAAGGCCACCACCTGCCGGACAAGGCTATCGGCCATTTCGCCCACTATTCGCGCCTGCGCTCAACCGCCGACTGGCTGGAGCAGACCGCCAAGAACCTGACCAAGCTGCTGGCCCAGCACCCGCTGCCCGGTGACCTGGGCAAGTACATCGAGCAGGTGCCGGAGCTTGCGCGGGAAGTGCGCACCCAGCAGCAGTTCATGTTCACCCTGTGCGAGCAGGTTGCCGACTTCCGCCCCAGCGAGGACAACGAAGGCCGTGAGCGCCCGCGCTACCGCTTCGAAGGCGGCGTGGTGCCGGAGCAGATTCGCGAAGTGGGCATCGAGCTGAAAAAAGGCTTTGCCCGCCTCAACGACCTGTTCACCCGCTTGGCCGACCTGCTCAAGGAAGGCATGGACGGTGAGGTCAACATCGGCATCGCCAGCCACCAGGCCGAGGAGTGGTACCCGCTGTTCGGTAGCCTGGTCACCCGTGCCCAGGGCAACTGGGAACTGTGGACGGCCTTTACCGCCGAAGATCCGGAAGACAGCCCACCCATGGCCCGTTGGCTGACCCTGGCCGAGAGCGGTGCGCTGTTCGACATCGAAGTCAATGCCAGCCCCATCCTGGCCGCCGAAATGCTTCGCCGCAGCCTGTGGAGCGTGGCACATGGCGCACTGGTGACCTCGGCGACGCTGACTGCGCTGGGCAAGTTCGACCGCTTCCGCATGCGCTCGGGGTTGCCCCGTGACGCGGTCACTTGCGTGGTGCCCAGCCCGTTCGTGCATGGCGATGCCGGCCTGCTGCGGGTCCCCGACCTAAAGGCCGACCCGCGCGATGCGGCGGCGCATACCGCAGCGATCATCCGCGAACTGCCGAACATCGTCGAAGATGCCCGTGGCGCGCTGGTGCTGTTCTCCTCGCGCAAGCAGATGCAGGACGTGTTCGATGGCCTGGACCGTGACTGGCGCAAGCTAGTGCTGATCCAGGGCAACCTGTCCAAGCAGGAAACCCTGAACAAGCACAAGGCACGGGTCGACGACGGCCAGCACAGCGTGTTGTTCGGCCTGGCCAGCTTTGCCGAGGGTGTCGACCTGCCGGGTGCCTACTGCGAGCACGTGGTGATCGCCAAGATTCCTTTTGCCGTGCCTGATGACCCGGTCGAAGCGGCGTTGGCCGAGTGGATCGAGGCTCGCGGTGGCAACCCGTTCATGGAAATTGCCGTGCCCGACGCCTCGCTGCGGCTGATTCAGGCCTGTGGCCGCCTGCTGCGAACCGAACAGGACCGCGGTGTCATCACCTTGCTTGACCGGCGCCTGGTCACCCAGCGCTACGGCAAGGCTATTCTCAATGCGCTGCCGCCGTTCCGGCGGGAGATTTCCTGACCGCCGGAGCACACTTGCTCCGGCGCGTTGTCCATTACTCAGTCGTGGGCCATGAGGGCCCTGAAGGAGAGCCCCAGCCTTATGGTCCGCCGTACCCTGCCCGCCGTTTTTGCCCTGTTGTTCAGCTCGCCGTTGCTGGCTGGGCAGCAGACGCTTTTCAGCTTCGTGCGCCCGGCCTCGGTGGTCAATGTGGCGACCGAGGATGCCGGCATGCCGCAGTACAACGCGGAGCAGACGGCCGAAGGCGAAGTGTTGCGGCGCGTGGTGTTCAACCCGGCCCTGCGGCCGACCCTGCGCCTGAGCCCGCAAAGCGGTGTGTGGGACTGGTCCGGCGGTCAGTTCCTGACCTTGCGCCTGCAAAGCGCGATGGATTGGGCGCTGACCGTGGACGTGGTGGTGCAGGGCAGTGATGGGCGCACGTTGACCAGCCGCATCGACCTTCCGGCCGGTCCTGCACAAACCGTGATGGTACCGCTGACGGCCAGTTCGCCGTTGAGCCAAGGCATGCGCGCCGGCCCGCCCATGCCCTGGAACCATAGCGGCCAGCGCCTGCTGCTGACCAGCAGCGCCGGTGCGGTCGACCTCAAGCAGGTGACGTCGGTCAGCCTGAGTATCCCCAACCCCAAGGTGGCGCAGAACCTGCTGATCGAGCGGGTGGGCATCCAGGATGACGACCAGGCATACAAGGCGGCCTACCAGGAGCTGATCGATGCCTATGGCCAGTCCACCCGCGGCCATTGGCCAGAAAAGGTTACCAATGACGAGCAGCTCAAGGCGGCCGATGTACGCGAGCAGCAACAGCTCAAAGGCTGGTTGGCAGAGCGTGGCAAGCAGCAGCTGGACGCTTACGGAGGCCTGCTGGCCGGGCCGGCGTTCGAGGCCAAAGGCTTCTTCCGCACCGAAAAGCGTGACGGCCGCTGGTACCTGGTAACGCCCGAGGGGCATCCGTTCTATTCCCTGGGGGTGAATGCCGTCGCCGCGGATGGCGGGCGTACCTACGTCGCCGGGCGTGAGGGGATGTTCAAGGGGTTGCCGGGTGAGGAGGATGCACTGGCCGCATTCTATGGTGATGGCAACAACGACGATGGCAACCCCTCGTCGCAAGGGCGCAACTTCAAACAGGGGCGCTGGTTCGATTTCTATGCCGCCAACCTGCAGCGCACCTATGGCAAACCCTGCCCGCCCGCGGTAGAGGGGCAGCCGGCAAGCTGCCCACCATTGGCGCTGGATACCGCCCGCTGGCAGGCGCATGCGCTCGACCGCCTGCAGGCCTGGGGTTTCAACACGGTCGGCAACTGGAGTGAGCCGGCCCTGGGCCAGGCCAGGCGCATGCCGTACACCTTGCCGCTATCGATCGTGGGGGATTACGCCAGCATCAGCACCGGCATGGACTGGTGGGGCCGCATGCCCGACCCGTTCGACCCGCGTTTTGCCATGGCCACCGAGCGCGCCGTGGCCATTGCCGCCCGCGATCACCGTGACGACCCCTGGCTGATCGGCTATTTCGCCGACAACGAACTGTCCTGGGCCGCCCCCGGTAGCGACCCGAAGGCGCGTTACGGCCTGGCCTACGGAACCTTGCGTCTGACTACCGATGTACCGGCCAAGCGCGCCTTCCTCAAGCAGTTGCGTGACAAGTACCGCAACCAGGAAGGGTTGTCCAAGGCCTGGGGCATCGAGCTGAGCGCCTGGGAACTGATGGAGGACCCGGGCTTCGAGGCACCGTTGCCGAACCCGGAGCACCCGGAAATCGAGCGTGACTACCAGCACTTCCAGCAGGTGTTCGCCGAAACCTACTTCAGGACCATTGCCGACTCGTTGAAGTGGCATGCGCCCAATCACCTGCTGCTGGGTGGCCGCTATGCCGTCAGCACGCCGGAGGCGGTCAAGGCCTGCGCCGAGTTCTGCGATGTGCTCAGCTTCAACTTTTATACGCTCAAGCCGCAGGACGGCTACGACTTCACCCGCCTGGCCGAGCTGGACAAGCCGGTGTTGGTGTCCGAGTTCCAGTTCGGCTCGCGCGATCGCGGGCCGTTCTGGCCGGGGCCGCTGGAAGTGGCGCGGGAAGAAGACCGTGGCCCGGCCTACGGCAACTTCCTCAAGGCGGCCCTGGCGCAGCCGATGATCGTTGGCGCGCACTGGTTCCAGTACCTCGACCAGCCGGCCAGCGGCCGCCTGCTCGATGGCGAGAACGGTCACCTAGGGTTGGTGGCGATCACCGATATGCCATACCCGGGGTTTGTCGATGCCGTGCGCAAGAGCAACTTCCAGGCAATGAGCCAGCTGCGCGTCCAACTGGAAAAACCGGCGCCCTAGCCCAGGACGACGCGGTCTTTTTGTGGGAGCGGCCTTGCGTCGCGAAAGGACTGCGAAGCAGTCCCCTGAATTCAGCGGCGCTGCATAAATTGCCGGGGCTGCTGCGCAGCCCATCGCGACACAAGGCCGCTCCCACAGTGACCACCCAGCCCAAGCCAGTTTGCAAAACGCCAAACTACTGAAACAATGCACACCATTTTCGGAATTGGTCGTACGGAGAACAGCGGGTGCAGATCCAGGGTCACTATGAGCTGAAGTTCGAAGCAGTGCGCGAAGCCTTCGCCGCGCTGTTCGAAGATCCCCAGGAGCGTGGCGCGGCGCTGTGCATCCAGGTTGGTGGCGAAACCGTGGTCGACCTGTGGGCCGGCAGTGCCGACAAGGACGGCCAGCAGGCCTGGCACAGCGATACCATTGCCAACCTGTTCTCCTGCACCAAGACCTTCACCGCTGTCACCGCCCTGCAACTGGTCGGCGAGGGCAAGCTGGCCCTTGATGCGCCTGTGGCCAACTACTGGCCCGAGTTCGCCCAGGCAGGCAAACAGGCGATCACCCTGCGCCAGCTGCTCAGCCACCGCGCCGGCTTGCCGGCCATCCGTGAGCTGCTGCCGGCCGAGGCACTGTATGACTGGCAGGCCATGGTCGATGCGCTGGCTGCCGAAACGCCCTGGTGGACACCCGGCACCGAGCATGGCTATGCCGCCATTACCTACGGCTGGCTGATCGGCGAGCTGATCCGCCGTGCCGACGGCCGTGGCCCCGGCGACTCGATCGTGGCCCGTACCGCTCGGCCGTTGGGGCTGGATTTTCATATCGGCCTGGCGGACGATGAGTTTCATCGCGTAGCGCATATCGCCCGTGGCAAGGGCAACGCCGGGGACGCTGCAGCTCAGCGCCTGCTGCAGGTGACCATGCGCGAGCCCGAGGCCCTGTCGACCCGCGCCTTCACCAACCCGCCGGCGATCCTGACCAGTACCAACAAGCCGGAGTGGCGGCGCATGCAGCAGCCAGCCGCCAACGGCCATGGCAATGCGCGCAGCCTGGCGGGCTTCTATGCCGGGCTGCTGGACGGTAGCCTGCTCGAATCAGAGCTGCTCGACGAACTCACCCGTGAGCACAGCCTCGGCCAGGATCGTACTCTGCTCACCCAGACCCGTTTTGGCCTGGGCTGCATGCTCGACCAGCCCGACGTGGCCAATGCCACGTTCGGCCTCGGGGCCCGCGCCTTCGGCCACCCAGGCGCCGGCGGCTCGGTTGGTTTCGCTGACCCGGAACACGATGTGGCCTTCGGTTTCGTGGTCAATACCCTTGGCCCTTATGTGCTCATGGACCCGCGAGCCCAGAAACTGGTACGCGTCCTTGCCAGTTGCCTTTGATCGGCTAATGCGGGTATTGCCCCAGCCCTTTGACTATCCTCAATGCCAACGCCTGAAGGGCGTAAGCAAAATTTCTTTCTATTTCATGGTGTATCGCTGATGTCTTCACACAAAACCTTAGCACTCGCCCTGTGCCTGACCGCCGTTACCGGCTGCGCCAGTCACCCCCAGGACGGCTCGAAGGACAGCGCCTCGAGCTGGTGGCCCTTCGGTTCGGACAAGGTTGCCGAGCAGGAAGTGAAGCAAGCCGTCACGGAAAATGTGGCCAAGGCCGACGCCAAGTCCGACAACGCCAGCCGTTGGTGGTGGCCGTTCGGCGGTGAAGAGAAGCAGGCCAAGGGGCCGGTGGTGCCGAAGGTCGACCAGAAGGCCACCCAGGCCTGGCTGGACGAGTACGAGCCAAAGCTGCGTGAGGCGATCAAGGGCAGCAAGCTGGAGCTGGAGCGTCGTGACAACGTGCTGGCCGTAACCATCCCGGTGGACAGTTCGTACAACCCCGATCGCCCGAACATGCTGCTGCCGATGACCCTGGGCCCGATCACCCGTGTGGCCAAGACTGTCGAAGGCGATGCCAAGACCGCCGTGCTGGTACTCGGCCATGCCGACAGTAGCGGTGTCGCTGCCGCCAACCAGAAGCTCAGCCTGGAGCGCGCCGCTTCGGTGTCGGCCATCTTCCGCCTCAGCGGCCTGCAGCGTGATCGCCTGAACCTCAAGGGCATGGGCTCGGAAATGCCGCGCGCCGCCAACGACAGCGCCGAGGGCCGTGCCCTGAACCGCCGTGTGGAAATGCTGCTGACCCCGCAGAACACCATGGTCGCCCTGCTGGCCAAGTACCAGCAAGCCGCCCCGGCGCGCGCGCCAATGGTGGCGTTGCAAGATGTCAAAGCACCTGCTGCCAAGCCTGCCGACAGCAAGCCGGCCACCAAGGCTGTGGCGAAGAAGCCTGTGACCAAAGCCAAGGCCAAGGCGCCAGCCAAGACCACGGCCAAGAAAAAAGCTGCACCGGCCAAGCCGGTTGCCAAGAAAGCTACCACTGAAAAGAAAGTAGCTGCCAACAGCCCTGCGAAGACCAACTGATCGTCAAGGAGCGCAGCAATGACCCAATCCCTGGCCGATATGCGCCGCGACTACACCCGTGATGGCCTGGCCGAATCCCAGGCCCCGGGAGAGCCGTTCGCCCTGTTCCACCAGTGGTTCGCCGAAGCGGTGAAAACCGAGCAGGTGCCGGTGGAAGCCAACGCCATGACCTTGGCCACTGTCGACGGTGAAGGCCGCCCTCACTGCCGTATCTTGCTGCTGAAGGGGCTCGATGAGCGTGGTTTCACCTTCTTCACCAACTACGATAGTGCCAAGGGCCAGCAACTGCAGGTCAACCCTTTCGCCGCCATGACCTTCTTCTGGCCGGCACTGGAGCGCCAGGTGCGCATCGAAGGGCGGGTGGAAAAGGTCACGCCCCAGGAGTCGGACGCCTACTACCAGGTGCGCCCGCTGGGCAGCCGCCTGGGGGCCTGGGCTTCGCCGCAGAGCCGGGTGATTGCCGGCCGTGAGGAGCTGGAGGGGCTGGTCAAGGCCACTGAGGCGCGCTTTTCCGACACCCAGCCGCATTGTCCGGAGCATTGGGGTGGGTATCGTTTGCTACCTGAGCGCATCGAGTTCTGGCAGGGGCGGGCCAGCCGCCTGCATGACCGACTGAACTACCGGCTGGTGGATGGGCAATGGCTGCGGGAGCGGTTGGCGCCCTGAGATTCCGGGGGCTGCGCAGCAGCCCCGGCACTCCATCAGGCTACCCAGGATACCCCGCAGCTTCCCGCTCCAGCCACCCCGCCAACTGCTTGCGCCCCACCTTCTCCACCCGCGCCTGCTCCAGCCTTCGCAGCATATACGCGCGTTTTTCCGGGTCCGACCCTGCCAGCGACAACGCCAGGTCACGGTCCATCCAGCGGCGCATGCGCACATACAGCCACCAGTGGAAATACAGCCCCGCAACGGTGGTGACCACGACGATGAAGTAATCCATGGCTATCCTTGGTCTCACTTTGAAAGGCCTCGACACAGCCGTGCAGGCTGTCCCTTGGCTGAATGAAAACAATTTTATTACGTTTGTACCGTGACAGCCGTCAACGTGCAGCGTCTAATGAGCACCTGACTTATGGAGACCTTACCCATGCGTAAATCCGCTTTGCTGGTGGCGACCTTTACCACCATGTCGCTGTTGCTGGGTGGCTGTGCCTCGAGCCTGACCGGTGACAGCTACTCCCGTGATGAGGCCCGCCGCGTGCAAACCGTGCGCATGGGCACTATCGAGTCCCTGCGTCCGGTCAAGATCGAAGGCACCAAGACCCCGATCGGTGGCGGTGCTGGCGCCATCGTCGGTGGCGTGGCCGGGAGCGCCGTGGGTGGTGGCCGTGGCAGCATCGTCGCCGCCGTGATCGGTGCCGTTGCCGGTGGCCTGGCCGGTTCCGCAGCCGAAGAGGGCCTGACCCGTACCCAGGGTGTCGAAATCACCGTGCGTGAGGACGATGGCAGCATGCGTGCCTATGTGCAGGCCGTGCAGCAGAACGAGATCTTCCGCGTTGGCGACCGCGTGCGCATCATGACCGTCGATGGCACCAGCCGCGTCACGCACTGACCGTAGCCCAACAAGACAAAACCCCGACATGGCGCTCGCCAGTCGGGGTTTTTTCATGCTGCGGCCAGGTCAGCCGACGTTGGACTTGCGGCTGGCCATGGCGGTTACCGCATAGCCGAACACGGCGGCGAAGAACGAGCCGGTGAGAATACCCATGCGGTCCATCCCGGCGTAATCACTGCTGCCAGGCACAAAGGCGAGCGAGCCGACGAACAGGCTCATGGTGAAGCCGATACCGCAAAGTATCGCCACACCCAGCAATTGCCCCCAACTGGCGCCTGCAGGCAGCGCGGCCAGGCGCAGTTTGACCGCGATCCAGGTCAGGCCGAAGACACCCACGGTCTTGCCCAGCAGCAGCCCCACGGCGATGCCCAGTGGCACCGGGTGGGTGAAGCTTTCTACGGTCATGCCTGCCAGCGATACACCGGCGTTGGCGAAAGCGAACAGCGGCAGGATGGCGTAGGCAACCCAAGGATGCAGGGCGTGTTCCAGGGCGAGCAGTGGTGAGCGTTCGGCATGGCGCGTGCGCAGCGGGATGCACAGGGCCAGGGCGACGCCGGCCAGGGTGGCATGCACGCCGCTCTTGAGCACGCAGACCCACAGGATCAGGCCAACGACCATGTACGGCCCAAGCTTGACCACGCCAAGCCGATTCATCGACACCAGCAATACCAGGCAGGCGGCAGCCAGCAGCAGCGACATGCTCGACAGGGTGCCCGAATAAAACAGGGCAATGACGATGATCGCACCCAGGTCGTCGATGATCGCCAGGGTCATCAGGAACAGTTTCAGCGACACCGGCACGCGCTTGCCCAGCAGGGCCAGTACGCCGAGGGCGAAGGCGATGTCGGTGGCTGTGGGGATAGCCCAGCCGGCTATGGCGGCAGGGTTGTCACGGTTGATGAACCAGTAGATCAGTGCCGGTATCACCATGCCGCCCACGGCGGCGGTGGCTGGCAGGATCACCTGGGAGGGCTTGGACAGGTGACCGTCGACCACCTCGCGCTTGACCTCCAGGCCGATCAGCAGGAAGAACAGGGCCATCAGGCCGTCGTTGATCCAAAGCAACAGCGGTTTGGCGATGTGCAGCGCACCGACCTGAACGGCGACGGGAACGTCGAGCAGGCCGCTGTACAGGTAGGACAGCGGCGAGTTGTTGATTATCAGGGCCAGGATGGCCGCAGCGATCAGCAACAGGCCACTGGCGGCTTCGAGCTGGAAGAAGCGGGTGAACAGGCTACGCACGGGCTATAGGCTCTCCATGAGCAGTTGACAATGGAACGGGCGTACACCCTAGCCTTTGGCGATATGCTTTCAAACAAAAACCATATTCGTTTTTGTTATATGGTATTGCCGGCTGGGCTGCGGGAAAGCCTAGACGCAGATGGGGAAGGAGTGGGGAGGGGAAATCTGATGATTGTTGTGGATTTTTTTGATGTCTGCAGTGGCCCTTTCGCGGGTAAACCCGCTCCCACAGATACTTCACAGTCTTCAATACCGTGCAGTACCTGTGGGAGCGGGTTTACCCGCGAAGAGGCCCTGGCATGTAAAAGGCTCAGAGGCCGAGCATATCCCGCGCCACCGCCTCGGCGATGCGAATCCCATCGACACCCGCCGACAGGATCCCGCCCGCATACCCGGCCCCTTCACCCGCCGGGAACAGCCCCTTGAGGTTCAGGCTCTGGAAGTCCTCACCGCGGGTAATGCGCAGCGGCGAGGAGGTGCGGGTCTCGATCCCGGTCAGCACTGCATCATGCAGGTTGTAGCCCTTGATCTGCCGGTCGAACGCTGGCAGCGCCTCACGAATGGCTTCGATGGCGAAGTCCGGCAGGCTCGGCGCCAGGTCGCCCAGGGTCACGCCCGGTTTGTAGGACGGCTCGACACTGCCCAGTGCAGTCGACGGCCGGCCGGCGACGAAGTCACCCACCAGCTGTGCCGGGGCCTGGTAGTTGCTGCCGCCCATCACGTAGGCGTGGGCTTCCAGGCGTTCCTGCAGCTCGATGCCGGCCAGCGGGCCGCCCGGGTAATCGCGCTCGGGGTCGATGCCGACGACGATGCCGGAGTTGGCGTTGCGCTCGTTACGCGAGTACTGGCTCATGCCGTTGGTAACCACCCGACCTGGCTCGCTGGTTGCTGCGACCACGGTGCCGCCCGGGCACATGCAGAAGCTGTACACCGAGCGGCCATTCTTGGCGTGGTACACCAGTTTGTAGTCGGCGGCACCGAGTTTCGGGTGACCGGCGTACTTGCCCAGGCGAGCCTTGTCGATCAGCGTTTGCGGGTGCTCGATACGGAAGCCCACCGAGAACGGCTTGGCTTCCATGTACACGCCTTTGGCGTGCAGCATGCGGAAGGTGTCGCGAGCACTGTGGCCCAGCGCCAGCACCACATGGCGCGAGTGCAGCTGTTCGCCGCTCTCCAGCACCACGCCGGTCAGTTGCCCATCCTCGATCAGCAGGTCGGTGACCTTCTGCTGGAAGCGCACTTCGGCGCCGAGGGCAATCATGTCCTGACGCATCTGCTCGACCATGCCGGTGAGGCGGAAGGTGCCGATGTGCGGTTTGTTGATGTACAGGATCTCGTCCGGCGCACCGGCCTTGACGAACTCTTCCAGCACCTTGCGGCCGTGGTGCTGCGGGTCCTTGATCTGGCTGTACAGCTTACCGTCGGAGAAGGTGCCGGCGCCGCCTTCGCCGAACTGCACGTTGGACTCGGGGTTGAGCACGCTCTTGCGCCACAGGCCCCAGGTGTCCTTGGTGCGCTGACGTACTTCCTTGCCGCGCTCGAGGATGATCGGCTTGAAGCCCATCTGTGCCAGCAACAGGCCGGCGAAGATGCCGCACGGGCCGAAGCCGACCACGATCGGGCGCTCCTGCAGATCGGCAGGGGCCTTGCCGACGAACTTGTAGGTTACGTCTGGCGCCGGGCCGATATTGCGATCGTCGGCGAACTTGCTGAGCAGCTC
Source organism: Pseudomonas sp. C5pp (assembly GCF_000814065.1). Taxonomy (NCBI): domain Bacteria; kingdom Pseudomonadati; phylum Pseudomonadota; class Gammaproteobacteria; order Pseudomonadales; family Pseudomonadaceae; genus Pseudomonas; species Pseudomonas sp. C5pp. The sequence goes on from NZ_JWLN01000033.1 coordinate 44,614, forward strand.
GGCTTCGTTGCTGGCTTCCAGGTCGATGGTGTAGATGAACAGCAGTTCGCTGTTCTTCTTGCGCGCATCGTAGCTGCGCTTGAACAGGTTGAAGCTGAGCAGTTGCTCGTCGCGGATGCCCAGGCGCTGGACGATCGCTTCACGCAGGGCTTCGTCGGGATGGTCCAGGGGCAGCTTCAGTTCGGTGATTCGTAGCATGGCAGGGTCCAGTATCCCGGCCATGGGCGGCCGGCGGCTTTACACAAACCGCCAAGTATAAGCTGTTCGCCGCCCCGACTGGCAGGATAAAAGCGCCCGGCGATCAGTTGTCGCGTGCACCGCCATAGTAACCGCAGCCCAGCAGGGTCTTGCCGTCGATGCGCAGTTCGGCACGCAAGTGGTGGATGGCACCGGTGGCGGTGTCTACACAGCGTTGTGGCGCGACCCACAGCTCCACGTGCTGGCCGTTGGCTTCGCTGGTCAGGGTCAGGCCGCCGCCGGGCACTTCTTCTTCCAGAAAGGGCAGGGGCAGGGGGGCCTGGCCGACGCGGTTGAGCACCATGCCTTTGCCGCTGGCCTTGATGTCCCATTCCGGCTCATGGCCGTTGGCGCGCAGGGTCAGCTGCTTGAAGTTGGGGTCTTCACAGGCCCGGGTGGAAGGTTCCAGGCGGTACAGGCGGCGAACTTCAAGCTGGCCGTCGTTGTTGGCCTGTCTGCTGCCGGTGAGGCGGCCACGGACGTCGGCGAACAGTTTGTCGTTGGCGTCCTTGGCGAGGTTGGCGGCTTCCTGCAGGATGCCGGTTGCGGCGACGTCGCTGATCACGAAAGTGCGGTTTTCGCTACACGGCTTGAACAGCAGTTGGCCACCGCCGGCACGCAACTCGCCCTGCAGGCGCGTAGTGCCGATGTTCGGGTCGCTGGGGGCGTCAGCCATGAGCTGGCAGCCGGCGAACAGGGGCAGCAGGGCGGTGAGCAGCAGGGTGGGGGTGAGGCGCATGGGGCGGGCTCCGGGGAAATCTTTGCCATGAAAGCCGGCCACGTTACTCAGGCTGGCGCTGGATCACAAGTTAATGGTTGCCTGTGCCGGCGATAGGGCCAGTACAGGCAACACATTTCTGACAGGTAGAAAAAAGGGCCAGTAGATGGCCCTTTTTCTGGTCAACCTCCCAGGTACGCGTCGCGCACCTTCGGGTCGGTCAACAGTGCTTCCCCAGTACCCTGCATCACCACCCGGCCGTTCTCCAGCACATACGCCCGGTCAGCGATCTTCAGCGCCTGGTTGGCGTTCTGCTCCACCAGGAACACCGTCACGCCATCACGGCGCAGCTGTTCGATGATGTCGAAGATCTGCTGGATGATGATTGGCGCCAGACCCAGCGATGGCTCGTCGAGCAGCAGCAGCTTGGGCTTGCTCATCAGCGCCCGGCCAATGGCGAGCATCTGCTGCTCGCCACCGGACATGGTGCCGCCACGCTGGATATAACGCTCCTTCAGGCGCGGGAACAGCTGCAACACCTTGTCCAGCTGCTCCTGGTAATCGCCCTTGTCGGTGAAGAAACCACCCATCGCCAGGTTTTCCTCGACGGTCAGGCGGGAGAACACGCGGCGGCCTTCCGGTACCACCGCGATGCTCTTGCGCATGATGTGCGAGGATGGCTGGCCGACCAGTTCTTCACCCAGGTACTTGATGCTGCCGCTGTGCGCCTGCGGCGAGCCGCAGAGGGTCATCAGCAAGGTCGACTTGCCGGCGCCGTTGGCGCCGATCAGGGTGACGATCTCGCCCTGGTTGATCTCCACATTGACGCTGTGCAGCGCCTGGATCTTGCCGTAGAAGGTGGAAACGTTCTCGAACTTCAGCATTTACGCTTCCCCCAGGTAGGCTTTGATCACATCAGGGTTGTCGCGGATCTCTTCCGGTGTGCCGTGGGCCAGGGGTGTGCCCTGGTTGATCACCACGATATGGTCGGAAATGCTCATCACCAGCTTCATGTCGTGCTCGATCAGCAGCACGGTGACGTTGTGCGACTCACGCAGGTAGGCGATCAGCGCCTTGAGGTCTTCGGTTTCCTTCGGGTTCAGGCCCGCAGCCGGTTCGTCGAGCATGATGATGCGCGGTTGGGTCATCATGCAGCGGGCGATTTCCAGGCGGCGCTGCTGCCCGTAGGCGAGGGTGCCGGCGGTACGGTTGGCGAACTCGGTCAGGTTGACCTTCTCCAGCCAGTACTGCGCGCGCTCCATGGCCTCCTTCTCGCTGCGGCGGAAGCTTGGGGTCTTGAACAGGCCGGCGAAGAAGTTGGTGTTGAGGTGGCGGTGCTGGGCGATCAGCAGGTTTTCCAGCGCTGTCATTTCCTTGAACAGGCGCACGTTCTGGAATGTCCGCACCACGCCCTTGCGGGCGATCTGATGCCCGGCCAGGCCCTGGATCGGCTGGCCATCGAGCAGGATGGTGCCGCCGCTGGGCTTGTAGAAGCCGGTCAGGCAGTTGAACACGGTGGTCTTGCCGGCGCCGTTCGGGCCGATCAGTGCCACCACCTGTTTTTCCTTGACGGTCAGGCCCACGCCGTTGACCGCCAACAAGCCGCCGAAGCGCATGCTCAGGCCGCTGACTTGCAGAATTTCGCGGCTCATCGACGCAGCTCCATGTGTGGACGTTGCATAGGCAGCAGGCCTTGCGGACGCCAGATCATCATCAACACCATCAGCGCACCGAACATCAGCATCCGGTATTCGCTGAACTCACGCATCAGCTCGGGCAGCAGGATCATCACGATGGCCGCGAGGATCACGCCCAGTTGTGAGCCCATGCCGCCGAGCACGACGATGGCGAGGATGATCGCCGACTCGATGAAGGTGAACGACTCCGGCGTCACCAGGCCTTGGCGCGCAGCGAAGAAGCTGCCGGCGAAACCGGCGAAGCAGGCGCCTAGGGTGAATGCCGACAGCTTGATCACGGTCGGGTTCAGGCCCAGAGCACGGCAGGCGATCTCGTCTTCGCGCAGGGCTTCCCAGGCGCGGCCGATCGGCATGCGCAGCAGGCGGTTGATCACGAACAGCGCCAGCAGGGCCAGCAGCAGGGCCACCAGATAGAGGAAGATGACCTTGTTGATCGAGTTGTATTCCAGCCCGAAGAACTCATGGAAGGTCTGCATGCCTTCGGCGGCACGGCGTTCGAAGGTCAGGCCGAAGAACTCTGGCTTGGGGATGTTGCTGATGCCGTTGGGGCCGCCGGTCCAGTCGGTGAGGTTACGCAGGAACAGGCGGATGATCTCGCCGAAGCCGAGGGTCACGATCGCCAGGTAGTCACCGCGCAGGCGCAGCACCGGGAAGCCGAGCAGGAAACCGAAGGTAGCGGCCATGAGGCCGGCGATCGGCAGGCATACCCAGAAGCTCCAGCCCAGGTAGTGCGAGAGCATGGCGTAGCTGTAGGCACCGACCGCGTAGAAGCCGACGTAACCGAGGTCGAGCAGGCCTGCCAAACCGACCACGATGTTCAGGCCCAGGCCCAGCAACACGTAGATCAGGATCAGCGTGGCAATGTCGACCGCGCCGCGCGAGCCGAAGAACGGCCACACCAGTGCCGCGACGATCAGGCCCATGATCACGTAGCGCTGGGTTTTCGGCAGGGTCAGATAGTTGCTGACCGCCGGCGGGATCAGCTTGCGATCCGAGCGGCGGCCCATTACCGAGCTCCACTGCTTGTCGAACAGCACGCGCAGGAACATCAGCACCGAACACACTGCGATGATGCCGATGGTGAACGAACCCTGGCTGTGCACTACCAGGCTGATGCCATCGATGCTCAGTTTCAGGCCCAGTACCGGGAAGGCCACGGCCCATACCAGCAAGGCGCTGAAGAACGCCTGTTTGAGATTTCTGTTCATACTTTTTCAACCTCCGGGCGGCCCAGGATGCCGGTCGGCCGGAATAGCAGGACAAGAACCAACAAGCCGAATGCCACAACGTCCTTGTACTGGTCGCCGAAGATATCGGCACCGAACGCTTCGGCCACGCCCAGCACCAGGCCGCCGAGCATGGCGCCCGGAATGCTGCCGATGCCACCCAGCACCGCCGCGGTGAAGGCCTTCAGGCCCACCAGGAAACCGGCGTTGGGGTTGATCACCCCGTACTGCATGCTCAGCAGCACGGCCGCCACCGCCGCCAGGGCGGCACCGATGACGAAGGTGAGTGCGATGATGTTGTTGGTGTTGATGCCCAGCAGGTTGGCCATCTTGATGTCCTCGGCGCAGGCGCGGCAGGCGCGGCCCAGGCGGGAACGGGAGATGAACAGGGTGAGGCAGGTCATGGCCACCAGGGTGACCACGAACACCAGGATCTGCATGTAGCTGATCAGTACTTCCTCCGCGCCGCCTGGCCCGAACGAGAAGCTTCCGGGGATCAGGTTGGGGATGGACTTGTCCTTGGAATCTTGCGACAGCAGGACGGTGTTCTGCAGGAAGATCGACATGCCGATGGCGGAAATCAGCGGGATCAGGCGGTTGCTGTTGCGCAGGGGGCGGTAGGCAACCCGTTCGATGCTGTAGCCATAGGCACTGGTGACGAAGATCGTCGCGACAAAGGCGACGGTCATCAGGACAGGCAGCGAATGGATACCCATCATGGCCAGGCCCGCCAGGGCGATGAAGGCCACGTAGGAACCGATCATGTACACCTCGCCGTGGGCGAAGTTGATCATGCCAATGATGCCGTACACCATCGTGTAGCCGATGGCGATCAAGGCATAGGTGCTGCCGATGGTCAATCCATTAACCAGTTGTTGGAAGAAATGGTAGATCTCAGGCATTACAGCGCTCCTAAAAACCTGATTTGCATTTCGCTGGCGGGGGTAGGCCAGGAAACCGCGGGTGACGGTTTTAAGATTTTCAGGTGAGCCCGCCCCCGGATCGCGGGGATCAGGCCCATGAACCTCGTAAAACAAAGCCCACTGCTCGCACAGTGGGCTTCTACGGTCAGCTATTAGTCACGCAGTTACTGAGGGGAGACTTCGGTCTTCGGCTTGCCGAAGTGCCATTCGTAGACCACGAACTTGAAGTCTTTCAGGTCGCCTTTGTCGTCGAACGACAGGTCACCGGTCGGGGTCTTGAAGGTACCTTTGTGGATGGCGGCTGCCACCTTGTCGGCATCTTCGGACTTGGCTTCCTTGATGCCCTGGGCGATCAGCTCGACAGCCGAGTAGGCCGGGAACACGAACGGGCCGCTTGGGTCCTTGCCGTCAGCCTTGATGGCGTCGACGATCTTCTTGTTCGCAGGGTCCGCGTCGAACGACTTCGGCAGGGTCACCAGCAGGCCTTCGGAGGCGTTCTGGGCGATCTGCGAGATGGAGTCGTTGCCCACGCCTTCCGGGCCCATGAACTTGGCTTTCAGGCCCTTTTCCTGAGCCTGGCGCAGGATCAGGCCCAGCTCTGGGTGGTAGCCGCCGTAGTAGACGAAGTCGACGTTGTTCTGCTTGAGCTTCTGGATGATCGAGGAGAAGTCCTTGTCACCGGCGTTCAGGCCTTCGAACACGGCAACCTTGGTGCCTTTGCCTTCCAGGGTCTGCTTGACCGCGGTGGCGATGCCTTCACCGTACTGCTGCTTGTCGTGCAGGACGGCGACAACCTTCGGCTTGACGTGGTCGGCGATGTAGTTGCCGGCAGCCGGGCCCTGGGCGCTGTCCAGACCGATGGTGCGGAAGATCAGCTTGTAGCCACGTGCGGTGATTTCCGGGGAGGTCGCGGCCGGGGTGATCATGATCACGCCTTCGTCTTCGTAGATGTCGGACGCAGGCTGGGTGGAGCTGGAGCACAGGTGACCGATGACGAACTTGACGCCGTCGTTGACCACTTTGTTGGCGACTGCAACGGCCTGTTTAGGGTCGCAGGCGTCGTCGTATTCCTTGGCTTCGAGCATCTTGCCATCCACGCCGCCCGCGGCGTTGATATCCTTGATGGCTTGCTTTGCGCCGATGAACTGCATGTCGCCGTACTGGGTCACAGGGCCGGTCTTGGGACCTGCAATCCCGATCTTGATGGTATCGGCGGCAAACGAATGGCTGGCTACCCCTGCCAGAACCATTGCGGCGAACAGCTTGGAAATCTTGATCATAGTGCTCCACTCATTCTGTTGTAATTCTTATAGTCCTGGCGGCCAGGGCTACAGACCGGGCGGGATTTGCGGCGTGGCCATGCCAACGCGCAAGCCCACCTTCCCCCGGAACATGTCCCGGAACTGTACCGGTACAGTGTAGAGCGCTGTTCGAGCGCTTGAAAAGCGGTCGAAAAGTGCCTGCTTCCTGGGTTGTCGCATGGTCGACACAAAGATACAGAAAGGCGCCATCAAACTGCCTGCATCTGCGACCCCGCCCCACAAGTTCGGGATCAATCGACCAAATTACATATTTGAAACCGGGTTTTTCTGCAAAAATGCCGACCTTTTTTATTGGCCGATTTTTTGCGGAAACCACCCATGACTGATCAAACAAGCACCCTCTATGCCAAATTGCTTGGCGAGACGGCAATCATCGAGTGGAAAGCGCTGGAGCGTTTCTGGGCCAAGGGTGACCTGATTTGGGTCGACCCGAGCCTCGACCTGATTGCCGTTGCCGAGGCGATGGCCGAGAATCGCAGCGAGATCTTCGCCAAGTGGCGTAGTGATGGCACTGTTGGTCCGGTAACCGCCGAGCAAGCCCTGGACCTGCAAAGCCGCGATCCAGAGATCTGGGCGGTGGTGGTTTCGCCGTTCATCGTGATTCAGGCAAAGCGCCCGACAGAGGCGTGATCGTTTTTGGTGCGCGAAAATGCGCAGCAGCCCCGTTTTGGTGCTTGAAGGCGTTCAAGGCGGGTAGAGGGAAGTAACAATTCGGCGTGGCGGTAACAGTTTACGGGATGCGTAATGGGGGGCTGCCTTGCAGCCCTTCGCGGGCATGCCCGCTCCCACAGGTCAGATGTTGCTCTTCAGACCAGCGCTGGTGCTGTGGGAGAGGGCGCGCCCGCGAAGGCCGCAAAGCGGCCCGGATCGATATCGAATTTGTCCGGAGTCATTGATGAACTCAAAACTACCTTCGCTTGGATTCGCCGGCATCGGCCTGATGGGCCTGCCCATGTGTCGGCGCCTGCTGGCAGCGGGTTACCCGCTGACGGTATGGAACCGCAGCCCGGACAAGTGCGTTGCACTGGTCGCGGCTGGCGCGCGCCTGGCCAGCAGCCCTGCCGAACTGTGCCGCGACAGCGACATGGTGCTGCTGTGCCTGGCCGACACGGCCGTGGTCCGCGAGGTGGTGTTCGGCGAGCAAGGCATTGCCCAAGGCGGACGCAGCGGCCAGTTACTGGTCGATTTCTCCAGCCTGGAGCCAACTGCCACTCGTGAAATGGCCGCCGAACTGGCAGCGCTGTGCGGCATGGCCTGGCTGGACGCGCCAGTGTCCGGGGGCACCCCCGGGGCCGAAGCCGGCACCCTGGCGATCATGGTCGGTGGCGAGGCAGCCGACCTGGAGCGTGCGCGCCCGGTACTGCAGGTACTTGGCCAGCGCGTGACGCATATGGGCGCGGTGGGCGCAGGCCAGGTGACCAAGGCCTGCAACCAGATGATCGTGGCCTGCAATGCTCTGGTAATCGCCGAAGTGGTTGCCTTGGCTGAACAGTCCGGTGTCGACGCGACGCTGATCGCCGAAGCGCTGGCGGGCGGTTTTGCCGACTCCAGACCGTTGCAGATCCTCGCTCCGCAAATGGCCGAGAGCCGCTTCGAGCCGATCAAGTGGCATGTGCGCACGCTGCTCAAGGACCTCGACGGCGCGGTCAAATTCTCCCGCGAGCAAGGCTCGGCGACGCCGCTCAGTGGCCTTGCCGCACAATTGATGCGCCTGCACGCAAGCCAGGGGTACCTGCAAAAGGATCCGGCGACACTGGTTGAGCTGTATCGCAGCAAGGGCTGAACACGCCGCCCTTGTGCCGAACCCGCTCCAGTAGCGAGCGTAGTTCGGCCAGCGGCTCCGGGCGGCCCAGCAGGTAGCCCTGCAGGTAGTCGCAGCCGTGGGCTTGGAGAAACGCCAGCTGTTCGGCGGTTTCCACGCCCTCGCTGACCACCTGCAGATGCAGGGTATGCGCCATGACGATGATCGCCTGGACAATTTCGCGATCCTTCTGGCTACCCGGCACATCCTGCAGGAAGCTGCGGTCGACCTTAAGCACGTCCAGCGGCAGGCGCTTGAGGTAGGCCAGCGACGAGTAGCCGGTGCCGAAGTCATCGATCGACAGCGCCACGCCCAGGGCGCGTATGCGCGTGAGCAGGTTTACCGTGCGCTGGATGTCACCCATCAAGGCGTTCTCGGTCACTTCCAGTTCCAGCTGTCGGGGTGCGAGCCCGGCGTGGAACAGCGCCTTTTCCACTTCGTTGGGCAGTTCGTCGTGGCTGAGGGTGACGGCCGAACAATTGACCGTGACCTTGAGGTTTCCATGACCGTGGCGCTGCAGATAGGCCAGGTCGGCGCAGGCGTGGCGCAGCACCCACAGATCGAGGTCGATGATCAGCCCGTTGGCCTCTGCGATGGCGACAAAACGATCAGGCCCGAGCAGGCCGTGTTGCGGGTGTTGCCAGCGCACCAGGGCCTCCAGTTTGGCCACTTGCCTGCTGCGCAGGTCGAAGATCGGCTGGTAGTGCACGCATAGCCCATGCTCCTCGAGCAGCGCCACCCGCAGTTCCTCTTCCAGTTGCAGGGCAATCGAGGCCTGGGTCTTCAGGCTGTCGTTGAAGAAGTTCAGGCTGTTGCGCCCGTTACCCTTGGACTGGTACAGCGCAAGGTCTGCATGCTTGAGCAGCTCTTCGGCGGTGGTGCCGTCGTCGGGGAAGATGCTGATGCCGATGCTGGTGGTCATGACCATGCGCCGGCCGCCCAGGTTTATGGGCTCTTTCATCCTCTGCATGATGCGCTGGGCCAGGTGGCGGGCTTCGTCGCGGTTGGTGAGGCTGGTGACCACGCAGAACTCGTCGCCGCCCAGACGTGCGACCAGGTCGTGGTTTCGGGTGGCGGCCTTGATGTGTCCGGCGATCACTTTGAGCAGTTCGTCGCCGGCGTCGTGACCGAGGCTGTCGTTTATGCGCTTGAAATGGTCGATGTCGAGGAACATCACCGCCAGGTGGCTGTCCGTGGCCTGGTGCTCGGCCAGGCGTTCGGCGAACACCTGGTTGAAACCGCGGCGGTTGACCAGGTTGGTCAGGGCGTCGTAGTGCGCGGCCTGCTGCAGCGAAGCGCGGGCCTGGTCCAGTTGGCTGAGCAGCACGCTGACCCGGCGCAGGTCGTGCTCCTTGCTTTGCAGCTTCTTGTCGGCCAGTGCGCTACTGATGCTGGCAGCACTGATCAGCATGGTGATGAAGCCGATGCCCAGCGCCAGTTGCAGGCTGTTGTCGCCAGAGGGCAGGCGCAGGGCGGTGTCGGCCGGGATGACCAGGGTCATGGCCGACATCGCGGTGAAGTGGGTGGCAACGATACCACCAGCCATCAGCAGGCTGGCGCCGTATTTCATGGCCTGGTGCAAGGTACCGCTGCCCTGCCGGAAGTAGCGGGCCAGGTATAGCGCGGTCAGGCTGGTGAGCAGGGCAATGGTGGCAGAGGCCAGCAGCAGGCCGGTCTGGTAGTACTGGCGGGCACCGGTTTCCAGGGCGGCCATGCCTACGAAGTGCATCAGGATGATGCCCAGGCCGATCAGTACTGCACTTCGCAGGTAATGGATTGTGCGCATCTGGCTGCGGTCGAGGCTGTGCATGGCCAGCCAGGCGACGGCCAGTGCAATGAGCAGCGAAAGGATGGTCAGGGACGCGTCGTAGTGCATTTCTACTGGCGCCTGGAAGGCCAGCATGCTGATGAAATGCATGGCCCAGATACCTCCTGCCAGGCAGCAGGCACCAAGCATGTTCCATTGTCGGTGGGCGGTGGGGTCTTCGCTGTGGGATTGTCGCTCGGCCATGTCCAGCGTGGCGAAGCAGGCCGCACAGGCGACGAGGTAGGCAAGCAGAACCAGGAACGGTTCATGCCGGCAATCGATGACGATGCGCCCGGTTGCCGGCAGGTCGGCGAACAGTTGCAGCCCCAGCCATTCCATGGAATGCCTCATGATCGAGTTTTCACTCGTCTGCGCTAAACCCTGTGCAGACTGTCCAGAGGCAGTATAGGAAGAGGTGTTTAAGCCTTCCTGACTAATGGCACATTGATTCCTACGATTTGGTTATGGAATCAATCGCCGCCAAGAATATTGGCTCGCATTTTGTAGGAGCGGCCTTGTGTCGCGATGGGCTGCGCAGCAGCCCCAGATTTCTGCACTACCGCAAAAATGCTGGGGCTGCTGCGCAGCCCATCGCGACACAAGGCCGCTCCTACACGGGTGCGGGGAAAGACTAGCCAGCCACCAGCACGCGAATGGCTTCCAGGCGCAGGGCGGCCTTTTCCAGCATCGCCAGGCCCTCTTCGCGCTGCTTGCGCAGCGCTTCGATCTCGCTGTCGCGCACGCTCGGGTTGACCGCTTGCAGGGCGACCAGACGGGCCAGTTCTTCGTCGGCCTCCGCTTTAAGGCGGCGCTGGGCCTCGGCCACGCGCTCGACGTGGGCCGGCATGACCTTGGCCTCGCCGCTGCCGATGCGCTGGGCCAGCACGTCACGCTGGGCCTGGACGAACTTGTTGGCGCTGGCGCGTGGCACGCTTTCCAGCTGGTCGTTGAGGGTTTCGAAGGCCACGCGGGACGCCAGGTCGTTGCCGTTGGCATCGAGCAGGCAGCGCAATGCCGCCGGTGGCAGGTAACGCCCCAGTTGCAGGCTGCGCGGTGCCACCACCTCGCTGACGAACAGCAGTTCAAGCAGCACGGTCCCGGGTTTGAGCGCCTTGTTCTTGATCAGCGCCACGGCGGTGTTGCCCATCGAGCCGGACAGCACCAGATCCATGCCGCCTTGTACCATCGGGTGTTCCCAGGTGAGGAACTGCATGTCCTCGCGCGACAGCGCCTGGCCACGGTCGTAGGTGATGGTCACGCCTTCGTCGTCACCCAGCGGGAAGCTGGCGTCGAGCATCTTTTCGCTCGGCTTGAGGATCAGGGCGTTCTCGGAATGGTCTTCGCTGTCGATGCCGAAGGCGTCGAACAGGGTTTCCATGTAGATCGGCAGGGCGAACTGGTCGTCCTGTTCGAGAATGTCCTCGACCAGCGCCTGGCCTTCGCCGGCACCGCCGGAGTTGAGCTCCAGCAGACGGTCACGGCCGGTATGCAGTTCGGCTTCCAGGCGTTCGCGTTCGCTGCGGGCGTCGGCCACCAGGGCTTCCCAGGCCATGCTTTCGCCACCTTCAAGCAGTGGCAGCAGGCGCGGGCCGAACTGGTGCTGCAGGGCGTTGCCGGTAGGGCAGGTGTTGAGGAAGGCGTTGAGGCCTTCGTGGTACCACTGGAACAGGCGCTCTTGCGGGCTGTCCTGCAGGTACGGGATATGCAGCTGGATGGTGTGCTTCTGGCCGATACGGTCGAGGCGGCCGATGCGCTGTTCGAGCAAGTCGGGGTGCGCTGGCAGGTCGAACATCACCAGATGGTGGGCAAACTGGAAGTTGCGGCCTTCACTGCCGATCTCGGAGCAGATCAGCACCTGCGCGCCGAACTCTTCGTCAGCGAAGTAGGCGGCGGCGCGGTCGCGTTCGAGGATGCTCATGCCCTCATGGAACACCGAGGCCGGGATGCCGGAGCGCACGCGCAGGGCGTCCTCCAGGTCCATCGCGGTTTCGGCATGGGCGCAGATCACCAGCACCTTGGTGCGCTTGAGCATCTTCAGGGTGTCGATCAGCCAGTCGACGCGCGGGTCGAAACGCCACCAGCGCTCGTCATCGGCCACCTCGCCCTGGGCCTGGAAGGCGACTTCCGGGTACAGCTCGGCATGTTCGCCGGCTGGCAGGTCGCGGTACTGCTCGGGCGTCGCCAGTGGGTAAGGGTGCAGCTGGCGCTCAGGGAAGCCCTGGATCGCCGCGCGGGTGTTACGGAACAGCACGCGGCCGGTGCCGTGGCGGTCGAGCAGCTCACGGATCAGGCGCGCGCTGGCCTGGGTATCGCCGTCGCTGACCGCAGCCAGCAAGGCTTCGCCTTCGGCACCCAGGAAGCCCTGGATGGTGGCGTGGGCCTTGGGCGACAGGCGGCCTTCGTCGAGCAGTTCCTGTACGGCTTCGGCCACCGGGCGATAGTGCTCACTCTCGGCGCGGAAGGCGGCCAGGTCGTGGAAACGGTTGGGGTCGAGCAGGCGCAGGCGGGCGAAGTGACTGTCCTGGCCGAGCTGCTCGGGGGTGGCGGTGAGCAGCAGCACGCCCGGGATCACCTGGGCCAGCTGTTCGACCAGGCCGTATTCGGCGCTGACCTGGTCTTCGTGCCAGACCAGGTGGTGGGCTTCGTCCACCACCATCAGGTCCCAGCCAGCGGCGAACAGCGCGTCCTGGGCCTTTTCGTCTTCTACCAGCCACTCCAGGGCCACCAGCGCCAGCTGGGCATCCTCGAACGGGTTGCTGGCATCGCTTTCGATGAAACGCTCAGCGTCGAACAAGGCCACCTGCAGGTTGAAGCGGCGGCGCATTTCCACCAGCCACTGGTGCTGGAGGTTTTCCGGTACCAGGATCAGTACGCGGCTGGCGCGGCCAGACAGCAGCTGGCGGTGGATCACCAGGCCGGCTTCGATGGTTTTGCCCAGGCCTACTTCGTCGGCCAGCAAGACGCGCGGCGCGCTGCGGTCGGCGACTTCGCGGGCGATGTGCAACTGGTGGGCGATGGGTTGGGCACGGCAGCCGCCCAGGCCCCACAGCGCCGACTGCATCTGCTTGCTGGTGTGCTGCAGGGTGTTGTAGCGCAGGCTGAACCACGACAGCGGGTCGATCTGCCCGGCGAACAGGCGGTCGCTGGCCAGGCGGAACTGGATGAAGTTCGACAACTGGGTTTCTGGCAGGGTGCGCGGCTGGTTCTGCCCGTCCAGGCCGTGGTAGACCATCAGCCCGTCGATGTCCTCGACCTCGCGCACGGTCAACTTCCAGCCTTCGAAGTGGGTGATCTGGTCACCTGGCGAGAAGCGCACGCGGGTCAGCGGCGCATTACGCAGGGAATACTGGCGGGTGTCGCCAGTGGCCGGGTAGAGCACGGTCAACAGGCGGCCATCCTGCGCCAGGATGGTACCCAGGCCGAGCTCGGCTTCGCTGTCGCTGATCCAGCGTTGCCCCGGTTGATACTGCTGCGCCATACTGCCTGAACTCCCGCGATGAAAAAGCCGGTTATGTTAACGGATCGGCCGGTCAGACCAAAGTGCCGAGCGCATCGAAAGGTGCCGAAGTGCGATAGGTAGCAACAGTCTAGCCGCTTCATCGTCCCCCACCGTGCTGCCGACGAGGGCTCCGGATCAACATGTCTGCCAAGCACCGCTGGATCAGCGCTTCGATGGCCGTGGGCAGCCTGTTGCTGCTGGCCGCCTGCGAGCAGAAAAACTTCGAGACCTTGCCCGCCATCCCGATCGAACAGCTCGAGGTGCTGGGCGTGCAGACGCCGATCAAGAGCGTGCACTTTCGTGACCGCGACGGTGAAGGCCTGCTGGTGTTGAGCCGCAGCGATGGCCAGGCCAGCGACCCGGAAAGCGAGCAGGAAGTTGACAAGGTGGTACTCAAGGCCACGCTGTACGGGCGCAAGGCCGAAAATGACGCGTTCAAGGCGCGCTGGCAGATCGAACAGGAAACCACCTGCCCGGGCCTGGACCTGGATGTGGACTTCTATAACGACGTCAGCGATGTCGGCGACCTGAACAAGGACGGCATCGCCGAGGTGACGGTTGCCAGCCACGCATTCTGTGGCGGTGGCATCGACCCGCACGACATCGCCATCGAGATGCGCGAAGGGCAGGCCAGCTACAGCATCACCGGCCAGTCGCTGATCACCCCGGCAGGTGAAGAGCCGATCGGCGGTGAGCGTGAGGACAGCGCCTCGCTAAAGGCCGCGCCGCAGGTGCTGCGCGAGCACATGGACGCGGTCTGGCAGCAGGTGTACAAGCGGCCCTGGAGCGAGGCCAGCCCACCTAGCGACGATAACCCTGACGACGAAGCCGAATAAGTGTTGTGCATGCCATCAAGGTAAACCCGCGCCTGCCGATACAGGGGGCATAGGAGAACGTCCATGCTGCCACCGATCATTCCGCTCAGTGCCGCCCCGGTGACCTCGCAACAGGACCCGGTCAAGCCGACACCCGACATCAAGCCGGTGGTGCCGACCCAGCCTGCATCCGGTGAAAGTGCCATCGACCTCAAGCAGCAGCGTGACCCGCAGGAGCAGGCGCTGCTGCTGCGCGACGAGCAGCGCCGCCAGCAGCAACGTCGGCAGAAGGGCGACGACGAACGCTACAGTGCAATGCCGGGTGACGAGGTCAACGCCGACAATACCGTGCCGGTGGCGCCGTTGATGGGCGAGCATGTACGCCAGGGGCTGCTGGTGGACATCGAAGTCTGACGCGGGGCTGGTCAGCGCCAGCGCCTGGCTTCATCATGCAAGTCTCAGTTGATCGTCGAGCCCACCCATGAGCCAAGACAACCTCATCGATTTCGATGCCGAACGCGCCAAGCGCGTCCACGACCTCAAGGAAAAGCGCCTGAACGAAATGCGCAATGCGTTCGAGCAGGCCCTGCCGTTGAACAGTGCCAAGAAAAAGAAGCCCAAGGGCAAGCCGAAGAAGCGCTGAAACTTGACGCAGGTCAACCCTGCACCCGCCTCGCGTGCCCGGCCCCGGGCACCATTGACCCCGATCAATTTTCCCCGCCTCCACATTGGTTAACTTGCACCCATCGGACAACGGCAAACGAATGGGGAGGCCAGCATGTTCTTCGACAACGTGGTTATCGCCGGAGTGGTAACGGTCGGGTTGATGGTCGCATTCTTTGCCGGTCTGGGCATTTTCATCTGGAAGGACTCGAACAAGCGCAAACCGCGCTGACCTTCCGGGTACACGAGCACGCAAGGCATTTAGGGCGACTTCGGTCGCCCATTTTTTTTGCCTGCAATTTTTGTGTTGCCTGTACCGGCCTCTTCGCGGGCAGCACAGGAGAGCTGTCCATAACAAAGATGATTAGCTAGCTAATTAATCGTTTCCGCTTTATCCTTCCCACCATTGTCTATCTTTCTACAAGACCATCCCCTCAAGGTCCGTCTCGTGCCCATCACCTTCCTGGCCCTGTTCGCTCCCAGCAGCCTCGCCCTCAAGTTCGCCATCAAGACCCTGCTCGGTGGCGGCCTGGCCCTGTGGCTGGCGATGCGCTGGGGCCTGGAGCAACCGTCCTGGGCCCTGATGACCGCTTTCATCGTCGCCCAGCCGTTGTCAGGCATGGTGGTGCAGAAGGGCCTGGCGCGGCTGGCCGGCACCCTGGTCGGCACGTTTATGTCGGTGCTGTTCATCGGTCTGTTTGCCCAGACCCCCGGTCTGTTCCTGCTCACCTTGGCCCTGTGGCTGGCCCTGTGTACCGCAGCCTCCACACAGTTGCGCAGCGCCTGGGCCTATGCCTTCGTGTTGGCAGGCTACACGGCGGCGATCATTGCCCTGCCGGCCATCGATCACCCACTGCAGGTGTTCGACCAGGCGGTGGCGCGCTGTACCGAGATCTGCCTGGGTATCTTCTGTGCCACCGCCAGCAGCGCCTTGCTCTGGCCCATGCGGGTAGAGCAGCAACTGGGCGGGCAGGCCCGTCAGGCCTGGCAGAACGGCCTGCAGGCCGCCAGTGCCATGCTGGGCGGTGAAGACGAGGCACGCAAAGGCCTGCTGGAGAGCCTGGGGCGTATCGTTGCCATCGACAGCCAACGCGAACACGCCTGGTTCGAAGGCAACCGCGGGCGCCAACGCGCTCGTGCCATTCGCGGCCTGAGCCAGAAACTGATGGTGCTGCTGCGCATTTCCCGTTCGGTGCGCCGCCAGTGGCGGCAACTTGATGAGGGCGAGGCCGAACGCCTGGCGCCCTGGCTGGAGGAGGTGCGCGCACTGCTGGGCAAGCCCGATCAGCCGAGCCTTTTGCTTTTGCGCCAGCGCATCTGGGATGCTGCCCACGATGATCAGATCAGCCCGGCGGAGCACTTTTGCCTGGCACGCATGGCACTGCTGCTGGATTACGCCATGGCTGCCAGCCAGGCGCTGGAGGATGTGGAGGCGGGCAGGGCGCCCAAGGATGTGTCTCAGGGCTTGGCCGCGCACCGCGACTGGTCGCTGGCTTTGCTGTTCGGCTCACGCAGTGCGCTGGCCTTTCTGGTGATGAGTGGTTTCTGGCTGGCCACCGCCTGGCCTTCGGCACCGGGTGGCCTGGTGCTGACCTGTGTGGTCTGCAGCCTGTTCGCCAGCCGCGAGAATGGTGCGCAGATCGGCCTGAGCTTTTTACGAGGGATCCTCCTGGCAATACCGGCGGCTTTTCTGGTCGGGCAGATTCTGCTGCCGCAATGGAGCAGCTTCGCCATGCTCTGCATGGGCATGGGGGTGCCGCTGTTTCTTGGTGCCCTGGGCATGGCTCACCCGCGGACCGGGGCCACGGCTACTTCTTATTGCCTGCATTTCATCGTGCTGGTGTCGCCGCTCAACGCCATGCAGTTCGGCGTGGCCACCATGCTCAACAGTGCCTTGGCCATGCTGGTGGGTGTGTCGGCGGCGGTGATGGCCTTCCGCTTGTTGGTGTTTCGCCACCCGGCCTGGCTGGGCCAGCGCCTGCGGGCGGCGACCCAGAATGACTTGGTGCGCCTGACCCGGCGCGACCTGCGCGGGGCCGACAGCTGGTTTGGCGGGCGTATGGCCGACCGCCTGATGCAACTGGCGCGGCATGCCGGCGACCTGCCCGAGAGCGAACGCAAGCGCTGGGACGACGGCCTGCACGGCCTGGATATCGGTGACGAACTGGTGCATTTGCGCATGTGCCTGGCGGTCGCCCAGGCCCCGTTGGGACGGGCCGAGCGCGAATACCTGCAGCAGGTAGAGGCAGTGCTGGCCAAAGGGCCGGCGCCAGGGCGTGGACAGAGCCTGGATGCCGCAAGCGAACAGTTCATTGGCGCCTTGCGCCGTCTACCCTCCAGCGATCCGCTGCGGTTGGCCGAAGGGGCGGTGCTGCAACTGCAAAAAAGCTGGGGCAAGTGGTGCCGTTGGCAGGAGGAATCCCATGGGGTTGCGTGAGTGGGAATTGGGCGGCGTGCTGTTCAGCCCTTTCCTGGTTTATGTGTTGATGGCGCTGGTGCTTACCGGCGTGTTGCGTCTGGTGGTGCAGGCCACGCCGTTGGGGCGCTGGATCTGGCATGAAGCGCTGTTCGATGCGGCGTTGTTCGTTTGTGTGTTGTTCCTGGTAGTGCGACTGCTGGGAGCTTTATAAAGGAGTGTTTCGATGCGTGCGGCCGTACGTACCCTGGTCACCTTGTGTGTGGTGGCCCTTGCCATCTTCGCCGGCTATCAGCTGTGGCAGTACTACATGCTCACCCCCTGGACCCGCGATGCCCGTGTGCGCGCCGATGTGGTGGTGATCGCCCCCGATGTGTCCGGCTGGGTGCGCGAGCTGAAGGCCCGTGACAATCAGCAGGTCAAGGCCGGCGACCTGCTGATGAGCATCGACCGCGAACGCTTCCAGGCGGCTTTCGACCAAGCCAGTGCGGTGACCGAAACCCGCAGCCAGCAACTGCGCCTGCGCGAGCGTGAAGCGGCCCGGCGTACCGCACTTGGGCCGGAGGCGATCAGTGCCGAATTGCGGGAAAACGCCCAGATCAATGCGGCCATCGCCCGCGGTGAGCTGCATGAGGCCGAGGCACAATTGCAGGTCGCCAAAATCAACCTGGCGCGCAGTGAAGTGCGGGCGCCGCGCAGCGGGCATATCACCAACCTGCGCCTGGCCGAGGGCAACTATGTGAATACCGGGGAGGCGGTGATGGCCCTGGTGGACGATTCAACCTTCTATATCCAGGCCTATTTCGAGGAAACCAAGCTGCCACGCATTCGTGTGGGGGATGCGGTGAAGGTCTGGCTGATGGGCGCGGGCGAACCGATGCAAGGGCATGTGGAAAGCATCAGCCGTGGTATCACCGACCGCAACAGCAACCCCGACAGCCAGTTGCTGCCGGAGGTTGAGCCGACCTTCAACTGGGTGCGACTGGCGCAGCGGATACCGGTAAGGATTCGCCTGGACCAGGTGCCGGAGGGGGTGACCCTGAGTGCGGGAATGACGGCCAGTGTGCAGGTGCATGAGGAGCAGAGTCGGCCGTGAGGGCCAAAGGGGCTGCTAAGCAGCCCCAGATCCTCGATTTCAGAGGAACATCCCGCCCGAAACCTCCAGCCGTTGCCCGTTGATCCAGCCGTTGCCATCTTCCAGCAACAGCGCAATCGCTGCCCCGATATCATCCGGCAAGCCCACCCGCCCCAGCGCCGTGTTGCCGGCAATGTATTCATTAACCTGTCGGTTATCCCGCACCACGCCGCCGCCAAAATCGGTCTCGATCGCCCCCGGCGCCAGAATGTTCACACGAATCCCACGTGCTCCCAGTTCCTTGGCCTGATAGCGGGTCAGCACCTCCATCGCCCCCTTCATCGCGGCATAGGCGGCATACCCCGGTAGCGCAAAGCGCGCCAGGCCAGTGGAAATGTTGACGATGCGGCCATTGTCGACCAGCAACGGCAGCAGGCGCTGTGTAAGGAAGAATGGACCTTTCAGCTGGATGTTCAGCAACTGGTCGAACTGTGCCTCGCTGGTTTCGGTGTATGGCACGTTCAATCCGATCCCGGCATTGTTCACCAGAAAGTCGAAGCGCTCGCGGCCGAAGTGTTGCTGCAGGGTTGCGCCGAGGCATTCGGCGAAACCGGCAAAGCTGGCGCTGTCGCTGACGTCCAGTTGCAGCATGATGGCCTTGACCCCGGCCTGCTCCAGCCGGGCGGCGACGGCATGGGCTTCCTCCGCCTTGCTGTGGTAAGTGCCGATGACATCGATGCCGCGTGCGGCCAGGTGTTCTGCGGTGTTGCGACCAAGGCCGCGGCTGGCGCCAGTGATCAGGGCAATCTTGCGGGTCATGGTGAAAACC
This sequence comes from Pseudomonas sp. C5pp, assembly GCF_000814065.1. Classification (NCBI taxonomy): domain Bacteria; kingdom Pseudomonadati; phylum Pseudomonadota; class Gammaproteobacteria; order Pseudomonadales; family Pseudomonadaceae; genus Pseudomonas; species Pseudomonas sp. C5pp. The sequence goes on from NZ_JWLN01000033.1 coordinate 63,642, forward strand.
TCATGGTGGGCTGATGAGCACAGGTTATTGGTCGGTGTGGTGCTGTTAAATCCAGCGAATATGGAAATACTGTTCGGTAAAACCGGATAGACGAGGGCTGAATTGAACAAGCTGGAGTTGTTGCGCACCTTTGTTCGGGTCTGCGAGGTCAGCAGTTTTACCCTGGCTGCCGAGAGCTTGGGGCTGCCCCGTTCGACTGTGTCGGAGCAGGTCAGGGCGCTCGAGCGTTTACTGGGTACGCAGCTGTTCAACCGCACCACCCGCCGGGTACAGGCGACCCAGGATGGCGTCTTGCTGTACGAGCGCAGCAAGGACCTGCTGTCGGGCATGGACGAAATCGAGGGCTTGTTCCGCGCCGACGATGCCGAGCTGGCCGGGCGCCTGCGCGTCGATCTGCCGACAATGATGGCTCGCCGGGTCATCATCCCGGCGTTGCCGCAGTTTCTGCAGCGCTTCCCGCGCCTGGAGGTGGAGCTCAGTTGTACCGACCGCCAGGTCGACCTGCTGCGTGAAGGCTTCGATTGCGTGATGCGCATTGGTGCCCTGCATGACCTGGATGTGGTGGCGCGCCCGGTCGGCCAACTGAGCATGCGCAACTGTGCCAGCCCTGCCTACCTTGCACGCTACGGCGTGCCGCGCACGCTGCAGGACCTGGCCGAGCATCACTTGGTGCATTACGTGCGAACTCTGGGGGGGCGTAGTGCCGGTTTCGAATTTCTGCAGGACGGTGAACTGCATTTCCAGGCCATGGCCGGCATGGTCACAGTGAACAATGCCGAGGCCTACTCGGCGGCCTGCCTGGCCGGGCTGGGGCTGATCCAGGTGCCGGCGGTGGGCGTGGCCGAGCACCTGCAGCGCGGTGAGCTGGTTTCGGTACTGGAAGGCTGGCAGGCGCCGGCCATGCCCGTATCACTGCTTTATGCCCGGCAACGGCACGTGTCACGCCGGGTGCAGGCTTTCATGCAATGGTTGGGCGAGGTGCTGCATTCACAGGTTGACGGTGGTTGCTGATCGATGAAAACCGTGGCGCCTGTGTGATGGCTTGCGTTAGGCTGCCAGTCACGAGTTGCCCGGCAGAGGCAACCCTTTCCCGCCTGGCGTGCGTATCTTCCGATTTCATTGCGAGGTTACGTCATGGCCATCACTTCACAGGACATCTGCAACGCTGCCGACCAGCTCAAGGGCTTCGTCGGTTTTCATGGCAAGCGCGGCGTGCATATCGTGCGTTTTTCCGAAGACTCTTTCGGCATGGATGTGGCCGATGCCAGCATCACGCCCTGCAGCGAGTTTGTCTGGCGGCCCGAGCAAGGGCAGCGCATGGCTCTTTGCCGCGAACGGCTGGCGCTGTTGCTGGAGCAGCATGTGGATGACCGTTTGAACATCGGTGAACCGCTGCGCACCTACCTGCGCCGGCGCGACCTGCCGGAAATCGTGGCAGAGCGCAGCTTGCAGCGGGACTCCGCTCTGTAATAGCGGAGTAACTGCCTCGCTCGAATACCGAAAACCTGCACCATCACTGTGGGAGCGGGTTCACCCGCGAACACCGGCGAAGCCGGTGCCATATACCGCGTTGCATTCTTCGCGGGTGAACCCGCTCCCACAGGGGGTGTGCAAGTATCAAACCTGCACTAGACAGTTACCTCCACGCGCTACAGGTAGGGCGCCGAGCGCTGGGATGCCTGCTGCAACAACGCCTCGAGCCCCGCACTGTTCAGAGGCCTGCTCAGGTAATAGCCTTGCACTTCATGGCAACGGTCTTTCTGCAGTGCCCTGAGCTGCTGCTCGCTTTCCACTCCTTCGGCCGTCACGGTCAGCCCCATCGCTTCACCCAGGTTGATGATGGCCTGGACCACGGCGCGGTCGCTGCCAGCGGTGTTGTTCAGCCCGCCGATGAAGCGTTTGTCGATCTTGATGCTGTCGAACGGGTAGGTGCGCAAGTAGCCCAGCGACGAGTAGCCGGTGCCGAAGTCGTCCATGTTCAGGCGAACGCCCAGCTCCTTGAGCGACAGCATTGTGCCCAGTGCGCCTTCGATGTCATTGAGCATCACGTTCTCGGTAATTTCCAGCTCCAGGCGCTGTGCGGGGAAAGCGGTTTCCAGCAGGATCTCGCGTACATCCGCCACCACATCGCTGCGCTGGAACTGCGCAGGTGACAGGTTCACGGAGACCAGAACATCGGCGGGCCAGTCATGGGCAGTGCGGCAGGCTTCGCGCAACACCCAGCGGCCCAGCGCGACAATGATGTCACTCTGTTCGGCCAAGGGGATGAAGGTGTCCGGCCCCAGCAACCCTTCCTGCGGATGCTGCCAGCGCAGCAAGGCCTCGACTGCGACGATGCGCAGGTCGCTGAGGCGGTAGCGCGGCTGGTAGTGCAGCTCGAATTCCTGGTTGCGCAGGGCTCGCCGCATGTCGTTCTCCAGTTGGCGGCGGTACTGGATCTGCTGGTTCATTTCGGCAGCGAAATAGCGCCAGGTGCTCTTGCCGTCGGCCTTGGCCTGGTACAGGGCGATATCGGCGCAGCGGATCAGCTCGCCGGCATCGAAGCCCTGGGTACGGGTCTGGGCGACTCCGATGCTGGCGCCAACATGGAGGGTCTGGCTATCGAAGGCGATCGGTTGCTGCAGCAGGCTGATCAGGCGCGCACAGAAACGGTCGATCTCGCTGCGGTTGTCCATGCCGCTGAGCACCAGGAGGAACTCGTCGCCGCCCAAACGCGCGACCAGGTCGCCGTCGCGGGTAGTGTCGCGCAGGCGGTTCGCTACCTCCTGCAGCACCGCGTCACCGGCGGCATGGCCGAGAGAGTCGTTGATCGGCTTGAAGTTGTCCAGGTCCAGCAGCAGCAAGGTCAGTGGTGGCGAGTCGCTCCCACGTAACAGCGCCTGTTCCAGGTGGCGGGCTAGCTTGTTGCGGTTGGCCAGGCCGGTCAGCGGGTCGTGCAGCGACAGGTGCTGGATGCGTGCATGGGCATCGACTTCGTCGGTGATGTCACTGGCGGTGCCACGAAAACCGACGGGCTTGTCGTCGTACCAGATGGCGCGGGCCGAAATGCGGCAGTAGCGGTTCTGGCCATTCTGGTCACGGTAGGTGCAGCGCAGGTTGGCCAGCTGTTGCGGGTCGGCCGCGGCCAGGGCATCCAGCCACGGCGAGAGCGGCGTGGTATCGCAGGCCAGCAACTGATTGAGCGGGTGGCCGAGCCAGTCGCCCACAGGGTAACCGGTAACGTTGACAAAACGTTGTGACAGATAGGTGAGGCGTTGCTGCCGATCGGTTTCCCAGATCCAGTCGGATGCCGACTCAGCCACCGCGCGAAAACGCTGTTCGCTGGCCTCCAGGGCCTGGTTGCTCTGCTGAAGATGGGCGAGCGTGAGGTCGATCGCGCGCGAACTGCGCAAGGCATGACGGAACAGGTAGAGCATGACCAGGCCAAGTATCAGCAAGGCTCCCGACAGCGGGGGCAACACAGCACGCAGCAACTGGTGCCCTGGCAGCGGGCTGCTCCAGGACAGGTGGTAGCCGGTATCGCCGAGGTCGATGCGCAGGTGGCCGTGCTCGCCCACATCATTTTTCTCCACGTGCATACCGGTCAGGCCGGCACCGCTGCTCAGTTGCGCCAGCTTGTCCTCGGTGAGCTGGTCGACAAACAGCATTACCGGCGCCTGGCTGACCTCGCTCTCGGTGACATCCCGGTCCGGGCGCACCGCCGCAGCACTGAGCACGGCCGGCCAACCGTTGAACAGGACGAAACGGGTGATCTGTTCACGTGGGATGGCCGCTGCCCGGGCCTGGTCGATGATTGGCTGCAGCGCTGCATCGATATAGGTATTGGCCGCCGCCTGGGTAGGCTGGCCTCTGAACAAGGCGTAGGTGGTGCGTGCGTCCTCCACCACGAACACTCCCTCATAGCCGCTGGCGCTGTACAGCGACTCGCCCACGTTCTTTTCTTCGTAGGCCCATTTCCAGTCGGCCTGCCCCGCCAGGTGTTCGAAGGCAGCATCCCATACGGCGTAGCTGGACAGGAATTGGCGCGATGCGAGCAACCGTTGCTCCAGCGCCTTGGATGCTTGCGAGGCGCTGCGCTGGCGCTCCTGATGGTCAAGAGTACCCGCGATATTGAACAGGGCGCCGACGATGACCAGGCAAGCCAGGCCGAAAACTACGCTGAAGCCGGCAATCAAGCGACGCACCTGAAAGCGCGGGGTGGGGCTGGAGGTTGGAAGGTTGGCGGTCCTGGCCATGCGCGAGCGGCTCCTTCAGACAGCCTCCCGCCAGTTAGTCAGGAAGGAGGTTCAATCAGGATAGGCCAGCCTGAGCGTTGCAGCGTCGCTGCGGGCAAAATTGACCTGGTCGCGCCCGGCATGCTTGGCGGTATACAGCGCTTTGTCCGCCTGCTCGAGCCAGTGCTCGGGTGACTCCAGGTCGGCCTCGAATGCCGAAAGGCCGATGCTCAGGCTGATGCGCAGGTGCGGCAACTGCGGGTTGCGGTAGCTGGCGACCCGCTCGCGCAGGCGCTCCATGGCCAGGCACGCTTCGGCTTCGCTGGTATCCGGCAAGATCACGCAGAATTCGTCACCGCCGTAGCGCCCGGCCTGGTCGCCTTCGCGTAGGTTGTGCCGCAGCTCGGCGCCGAGTTGGCGCAGCACACAGTCGCCGACAACGTGACCGAACGTGTCGTTGATGGTCTTGAAGTGGTCGATGTCGATCAGGGCAATCACCGCGTGCCCCTTTTGCTGCTGGCAGGCCTGGAACTTCAGCAGCAGCAGGTCTTTCCAGGCACCGTGGTTGAGCAGGCCGGTCAGGCTGTCGGTGAGGCTCAGTGTACTCAGTCGGCGCTTGTGGTCGGCCAGTTTGATCGCCAGCTGGTAGCAGACCCAGCCCAGCGCCAGTGGGTAGAGCGTCAGCATCGGCAGGCAGGCATAGACCTGCAGGGGCGTGGCGTTCAGTTGCAGGCCAGGGCCCAGCAACAATATGGCGACGAGCATGCCGGCCAACTGGGCCAGCATCCCGCGAACGACCATGCGTTTGCCGCCGGCGGCGACGTTGTTCATGGTCATCATCGAAAGCACAGTCACACTGGGCAATGGATTGAAATGCATGGCGGCGGTCCAGAACCCACCCATCAGGGAGTCCAGAACCAGGTTGCGCTGTTCTGCCTGGTAGGGCGTGGCCGAACGGGCTGCCCACAGGTAGGCCACATGTGGCCACAACAGGCCGTTGAACAGCACCAGCAGCCATGCCCAGGTGGGGGGTGACAGCGGCGCCATGGCGGCCATGACACTGAACAGGCCGATTCCCAGGCCGATGACCCGCGGCAGGTAGATGCGTTTGGCGAATGAAAGTCCTTTGCCGCTGCGTTTATCCATCTTGATCATCGTTCTTCTGCTGAAGCACCGTTTATCGCATAACTCGCATGAATATTGTCGAACAGTGTTTCATCGACGAAAAATGACCTTACAAGCCAATTCATGGTTGATCCGATCACTGTGGGGTAGCATGAAGGCTTTCCTGTTGCTCGGAGTGTTGCTGATGGTCCCTTTGGCCAACCCCGCCGGCGAGCCGGCGCCACAGCGGGAAGGGCGTTTTCACAACCAGGCGTCGTTGCCACAGGATGGCGTATTGAAGAAGTTGCGCATCGGGCTCAAGTACCTGTTCCTGCGCAAACCGCCGCAAACCCGGCCGGCCACACCGGTCAGCCTCCAGCCCATGACCCGCCAGCAGGTGCTCGATGCGCCCGACCGCAGCCTGTGGCGCCTGGGCCATTCCACGGTATTGCTCAAGCTGCGTGGGCGCTTCTTTATTACCGACCCGGTGTTCGCCGAGCGCGCCTCGCCAGTGCAGTGGGCCGGCCCGCTGCGTTTCCATGCGCCACCCTTGGCACTGGACCAATTGCCGCCATTGGCTGCGGTGGTACTGTCCCACGATCACTTCGATCATCTGGACGAACAGGCGATTCGCCAACTTGCACCGCGAACAAGTGTGTTCCTGGCCCCGCTGGGCGTAGGCAACCTGCTGATTACCTGGGGCGTGGCACCGGCGAAGGTGCGGCAGCTGGACTGGTGGCAGGAAAGCGAGGTCGAGGGCGTACGCTTTGTCGCCACCCCGGCTCAGCACTTTTCCGGGCGTGGGCTGCTGGACAGCAACCGGACCTTGTGGGCGTCGTGGGTGATCGTCGACGAGGATGTGCGGGTATTCTTCAGTGGCGATACCGGCTACTTCGATGGGTTCAAGCAGATTGGCGAGCGTTTCGGGCCGTTCGACCTGACCTTGATCGAGACTGGGGCCTACAACGTCGCCTGGCCCGATGTGCACATGCAGCCGGAGCAGAGCCTGCAGGCCCATCTGGATTTACGCGGGCGTTGGCTGTTACCGATTCACAACGGCACTTTCGACCTGTCCATCCATGGTTGGCAGGAACCGTTCGAACGCATCCTGGCGCTGGCCAACCAGGCACAGGTGCGCCTGAGCACCCCGCAGATGGGGGAGCGGGTCAGCCTTGACTCTCCGCACGCCGGGCAGAACTGGTGGCAGCCACGGCCCTTGCGTCAGCGGGGCCAGCCGAAGGAGCGTGTGGTAGCGGCACGCTGAAGTTCATTCGTTGCCGTTGTTGCGGCGCGCTGAGGGTGGCCGGTTCTCTTTCAGTAGCCGCGAGGGCGGTTTGCCGCTGTCGCTGCGCACCTGTGCATGGCTGATCAATCCGAAGATGAAACTGCCGCCGATGATGTTGCCCGCCAGTGTCGGCAGGGCGAACTCCAGCCAGAAACTGCTCCAGGTTTCATCGCCGGCCCAGACCAGATAGGACACCTCGACCGAGCCGACCACTATATGGGTGAAGTCGCCCAGGGCCATCAGATAGGTGATCATCAGGATGATCCAGATCTTGGCATGTTCCATCGACGGGATCATCCAGACCATGGTGGCGATCATCCACCCCGATACGATACCTTTGGCGAACATCTGGCTGACATCGTTCTTCATGACCTTGCGGCCAATCTCCAGGAAAGCCACGTCGGTCTTGCTGTCGAAGATCGGCAGCTCCAGCATTACCCAGGCCACCAGCAAGGTGCCGGCGAGGTTGCCAAGCAGTACCACGCTCCAAAGGCGCAGCAGGCGCCCGAAGTTGGCCAGGGTGGGGGCAGTCATTACCGGCAACACGGCGGTCAGGGTGTTTTCGGTGAACAACTGCTGACGCGCCAGTATCACTGCAAGGAAGCCTGCGCTATAGCCGATGCTGGCGATAACCTGGGCACTGTCCCCCTCCGGCAGGCGTGCGTAGAACAGCCCCATGGCCATGAGCGACAGCCCCATGGACAAGCCTGCGGCCAGTGCCGACCACCACAGTGCGGCGAGTGTTCGTTCCAGTTCCTGGTCGCCCTGGTAACGAATGATCTCGTGCAGCACTGCCGCGCGGGGCGGTTGGTTAAGGCTGACTTCCTGCTCCTCGTCCGCCGACAGGCCCGGGGTTTTCTCGCTTTGCGCATCGCTCATGGCCGCTACGCTCCGTTGGGTGGTGTTTCTCTACAGATTCGCGGCGCTTTCATTAGTTGCCGACGAAGGTAAAACGCTGGCAGAAAGTTTTTTCAGATCAAGGTGTTGACTCTGATCTCAAAGCGCGTATTATTCGCCTCCTCGCAGCGTTGAACGCTTCGAGGCAAGCGGTAAGTTGTTGAAGTTGAAAGGTTTCGAAAGAAACCGGTTGT
>NZ_JWLN01000034.1:0-70850 GCF_000814065.1 Pseudomonas sp. C5pp
ATCATCGATGTGCAGCACGACAGCCAGCGCGGCGTCACCTGCTACTTGCTGAATGGGGTCGGCATCAGCTGCATCCCCGACAGCCAGCTGCAGGCCGGCAACGAGCGTCAGCTCTCCCCGCACGAAACCCAACCCGAACCTACACCCGCTCTGGCGCCTGGGCGCTGGATTGATGAGAGGTATCAGCTGTGAGGAACATCAAGACCCGAGAAGGATATGACCTATGGGACAAGGCGCACCAGCTCCCCAGGTTCAACTTCTGGCGCGGCGGCGAGGACGAGAAAGGAAGCGTCATACGCGTGCCAGACAAGCACGGAAACTGGGTCCACTTCGATGACCTGGCCAAGCTAGCCGACGAATACCAGGACGAAATCAACTCGCTGCGCGATCGGCTTGCCAGGCTTGAACCGAAGGCGGTGCAGCCATGACCGACCTGATCGAAGTGAAGACGGCCAGGCTGATCGGCGCGCCCTTGGACTGGGCGGTGGCCGTGGCAACTGACGCAGCCGAAATCGCAATCGGTGAGCATGGCGTCATCTGCATCTACGACACACCCGAAGGTGGCTGCTGGACAAACCTCTATCAGCCGTCGAAGGACTGGAGTCAGGGCGGCCTGTTGATCGATGAGCACCGCGGCAGCACCCAGCACTCGCCGGGCCTGGCTGAGGAGGCCTGCTACAGCGGCGGGCCGGCCGGAGCAGGGGTCTGGCTCTATGGCCCTACTGCACTGGTCGCGTTCTGCCGCGGACTCGTCCACTACAAGCTCGGCGATACCGTCCAGGTGCCGAAGGAGCTGCTGTCATGATCGCCCTCGCCTACATGGCCTACCTGATCTACAAAGGACCGCGACCATGAAAGCACGCATGACCTACTGCAACGGCTCCTGGTGGTGCCGGAGGATGGGGTGCACCGGCCAGGGCTCAACGATGAAAGAGGCCTGGGACGACATGTGGAACCTCTACTTCGAGGCTGTCCGCCCTGCTCGCCTCCAGACGTTCCACTCTCCGCGCATCCGCTGCGGCTGATCCCAACGCTAACCCTCCCCCCTACTGCTCAAGCCCGCTGACATGCGCGGGCGAGGATTCTCTATGTCCGCAACTCAGCAATTTCATCAAACCGCCAATGACTGCCTGGAGCGCATCGCGGCCGACCTCTGGCCCGAAGCCAAGCTCGCCCTGGTCATCTACACCCCGAACAAGCCAGAGCTCGACATTGTGCTCAAGGATAGCGGCCTGAGCGTCGACGAGGTCGTCAGCACTCTGCGTCGACGCGGTGGCCTGGGTCTGGATGGCGAGAACATCTACAAGCGGCTGCTCTGTGACGCCATCATCGGCGCCATGGCCTTCGGCAAGCAAAACAGCAACCCGCCTCCGGAAGGCCATTGGGGCAAAGAGTTCTGGGATATCGGCCGTGCCGAGGGTGCGCTGCAGGAAGAACTGACCCAGGCGCTGCGCCTAGCGCGCAAAGAACTGGACGCCTGCCAGCGCGTCATCCACTACGCCGGGGGCTTCGACCCGGCCTATGTCAACGACGCCCAGGCTGCACTCAAAGTCGCCGACACGGTGCTCGAAAAGACTCCCGACTGACCACCAACCTGCCGCCACCAGCGGCGTGGAGATAAACCATGTTCATGACACCGGATGAGGTAGCCGACATGACGGGCTACCTCCGCCCAAAGGACCAGGTCCGCTGGTTGCAGGCAGAGAAATTTGGGTATGTGCTGGGAGCCGACGGCAAGCCGAAGGTGCTGAGACAAGTCGTGCTCGCCCGCCTGGGCGGCCATGCTGAGAAGAAAGGACCGGAACTCCGGTTTTGATAGAAGGGACGACCGATGAGGCCGCGAAAGAAGGACAGGCACCTGCCGCCGTGCATGTACATGAAGCACGGGGCGTACTACCTGGTCAGGAAAGGAAAGTGGGAGCGCCTGGACAAGGACTACCAGGGCGCCCTGCTCGCCTACGCCAAGATCATGGGCGGCAAAGGCCAGGGCGGGATGCCGAAACTGATCGATGACGCGCTGGACGCGATGCGCGGGCGCCTGGCGGAAAACACCGTGAAGCAGTACGAGGCCGCCGCATTGAAGCTCAAGAAGAACTTGGCAGAGTTCGAGCCACGCCAGGTGCTGCCGAGGCATGTGGCCGCACTCAAGCTGCACATGTCCGACACGCCGAACATGGCCAACCGGGTGATTTCGTTCCTGCGGATGGTATTCGCCTACGCGCTGGAACAGCAGATTGTCGACTCAAACCCCTGCACCGGCATAAAGCGACATGTCGAGAAGAAGCGGGACCGATACATCACCGACGAGGAGTTCGCAGCAATCTGCGGCGCTGCGTCGCCATACATCCGCTCGATCCTCGAAATGTGCTACCTCACGGGGCAGCGCATTGGCGATGTGCTGGCCATCAAGTTTTCGGACATCAGCGACAAGGGGATTGCCTTCGACCAGCAGAAAACAGGAGCCAAGCTTATCGTGGGCATGACGCCAGACCTTGAGCAACTGATCCAAAGGGCAAAGGCTCTCCCTAGGAAAGTACGTGGCCTGACCCTGTTTTGCACCCGTGGTGGCGGCAAGCCCGTGTCTTATGAGACGGTCAAAGATGCATTCAGGAAAGCCTGCGAGAAAGCAAAGGTCAGTGGAGCAACAATCCACGACCTAAGAGCCAAGTCGCTTACTGACACCGATAAACAGGGGAACGATGCTCAAAAATTAGGCGGACATACGGATGCTCGAATGACAAAGCGATATCTACGACTGAGAGAAATCTCAATTGCTCATCCTCCAAAACTCATTTCTGCGAAGCGCGGCGCCTCTTCAGAAGAGATCGAATAAATGAGACACCGGTCGGAGTTAGCACTTCTCCCGAAACCAAACCAACTTGCTCCATATGCATAAGCACACTGGGCTCCAAGGCGCCACTCCTAACGGCCTTTTTAAACCGCATGACTACGGAATTATCGGGGATTATGATGTTTTTCGGATAGAATTCAGCGATTTTGTCAGCCAACCATTCCATGCCAGACACGCTAAATCCAAAGGCTTCAACATTTTCTGGCTCAAGCGCCTGAAAGTATGCGAGCTGTCCTTTAGAGTATTCAAGCTCATTAGAAAGAGCATCGAGTTTTGCTTGCAGCGATGCTTTCTCTGCGTCGTCCATCTGTGCGCGCTGCATCAGATCTTGAATAATATCGTCCCGCTCAGCTTCTTGCTCTTGAATTTCAGAGCGCTTAGCTGCTTCCTGCTCACGAATGAAGGCCGGATCGAATGGCATCCGATCAATTTTATCATTCAATCCTACATAGCTTTGATTTATATGTTCTAACTGCTTTCCAAACCCAGCCTCTATCCGACCCAAGATCTCGGAAACTTCTTTCGTGAAATGATAGGTATTATTATAGAAACTTCTGGCAGACTCATCCGCCTTAAAATAGAACGCTGCCGATAGGGCTACAGCAGCTAGAGCAAGTATCAGGCTCAAGAGATCTGTAAAATTGAACCCACTAAGATCTATAGTAGTTTCTGCAAATGCCAGTCTTACTGCTACAACGAGCATCACTAGACCGATGCTTATGTCTCGGAAACTCCCCCATGTCCAGAAACCTCGCCTTGATGGATTGGTTGCGGGCTCTGCGGCTGGTTCTTGCATTCGACTTCCCTTCCAGTGATGTCAGTTTGCCTTAGGACGAAAATCTTACCAGAAGGTGCAAAGCCGGAGGTAGCGATAGGGCTGTGCTCACGAAGCTGCCAGACGCTAGAAAAAGCCTGTAGTATTAGACGTTTCGCATTTGTCTAATAGACGCACAGCTCCAAGGCCTTGAATGTCCAGTTTTTCCGACCACACACCGATGATGCAGCAGTACTGGAAGCTGAAGAACCAGCACCCGGACCAGCTGATGTTCTACCGCATGGGCGACTTCTACGAGATCTTCTACGAAGATGCGAAAAAAGCCGCAAAGCTGCTGGACATCACCCTGACCGCGCGCGGTCAGTCGGCCGGCCAGTCCATCCCCATGTGCGGGATTCCGTTCCATTCGCTGGAAGGCTACCTGGCCAAGCTGGTCAAGCTCGGCGAATCGGTGGTGATCTGCGAGCAGATTGGCGACCCCGCCACCAGCAAGGGCCCGGTGGAACGCCAGGTGGTGCGCATCATCACCCCGGGTACGGTCAGCGACGAGGCCCTGCTCGACGAGCGTCGCGACAACCTGATTGCCGCGCTGCTCGGGGACGAGCGCCTGTTCGGCCTGGCCGTACTGGACATCACCAGTGGCAACTTCAGCGTGCAGGAGATCAAGGGCTGGGAAAACCTGCTGGCCGAGCTCGAGCGCCTCAACCCGGTCGAGCTGTTGATCCCCGACGACTGGCCGCGCGACCTGCCTGCCGAGAAACGACCGGGCGCCCGTCGCCGTGCGCCATGGGACTTCGACCGCGACTCGGCGCGCAAGGCCCTGTGCCAGCAGTTCGCGACCAAGGACCTCAAGGGCTTTGGCTGCGACAAGCTGACCCTGGCCATCGGCGCCGCCGGTTGCCTGCTGATCTACGCCAAGGAAACCCAGCGCACCGCCCTGCCGCACCTGCGCAGCCTGCGCCACGAACGCCTGGACGACACGGTCATTCTCGACGGTGCCAGCCGCCGCAACCTGGAGCTGGACATCAACCTGGCCGGCGGCCGAGACAACACCCTGCAGTCGGTGGTCGACCGCTGCCAGACCGCCATGGCCAGCCGTTTGCTGAGCCGCTGGTTGAACCGTCCGTTGCGCGATCTCAAGGTGCTGCAGGCGCGCCAGGACTCGATCCGCTGCCTGCTCGACGGCTACCGCTTCGAGAAGCTGCAGCCGCAACTCAAGGAAATTGGCGATATCGAGCGGATTCTCGCCCGTATCGGCCTGCGCAACGCCCGCCCACGTGACCTGGCACGCCTGCGCGATGCCCTGGGCGCGCTGCCCGAACTGCAGAACGCCATGGCCGAACTGGAGGCGCCGCACCTGGCACGCCTGGCCGCCATTACCGGCACCTACCCCGAACTGGCCAGCCTGCTGGAGCGGGCGATCATCGACAACCCGCCGGCGGTGATCCGCGATGGCGGCGTGCTCAAGGCCGGCTATGACAACGAACTGGACGAACTGCTGGCGATCAGCGAAAACGCCGGCCAGTTCCTGATCGACCTGGAAGCCCGGGAAAAGGCCCGCACCGGCCTGGCCAACCTCAAGGTCGGCTACAACCGGGTGCATGGCTACTTCATCGAGCTGCCGACCAAGCAGGCCGAGCAGGCCCCGGGTGACTACATCCGCCGTCAGACCCTAAAGGGCGCCGAGCGCTTCATCACCCCGGAGCTGAAGGCGTTCGAGGACAAGGCGCTGTCGGCCAAGAGCCGCGCCCTGGCCCGCGAGAAGATGCTCTACGATGCCCTGCTGGAAACCCTGATCAGCCACCTGGCACCGCTGCAGGACAGCGCCGCCGCCCTGGCCGAACTGGACGTGCTCAGCAACCTGGCCGAACGTGCACTGAACCTCGACCTGAACTGCCCACGCTTCGTAGACGAGCCGTGCCTGCGCATCGAGCAGGGCCGTCACCCAGTGGTGGAACAGGTACTGACCACACCGTTCGTGGCCAACGACCTGGGCCTGGACAACAGCACGCGCATGCTGATCATCACCGGCCCGAACATGGGCGGTAAGTCCACCTACATGCGCCAGACCGCCCTGATCGTGCTGCTGGCGCATATCGGCAGCTTCGTGCCGGCTGCCAGCTGCGAGCTGTCGCTGGTCGACCGCATCTTCACCCGCATCGGCTCCAGCGACGACCTGGCCGGCGGCCGCTCGACCTTCATGGTCGAGATGAGCGAAACCGCCAACATCTTGCACAATGCCACCGACCGCAGCCTGGTGCTGATGGATGAAGTGGGCCGCGGCACCAGTACCTTCGACGGCCTGTCGCTGGCCTGGGCCGCCGCAGAGCGCCTGGCCCAGCTGCGCGCCTACACGCTGTTCGCCACGCACTACTTCGAACTCACCGTGCTGCCGGAAAGCGAGCCACTGGTGGCCAACGTGCACCTGAACGCCACCGAACACAACGAACGCATCGTATTCCTGCACCACGTGCTGCCTGGCCCTGCCAGCCAGAGCTACGGCCTGGCCGTGGCGCAGCTGGCCGGCGTGCCGACGGCCGTCATCCAGCGTGCCCGTGAACACCTGGCGAGGCTGGAAACCACCAGCCTGCCGCATGAACAACCACCGGCCCAAAAGGCCAAGGACGTGCCACAGGTCCCGCACCAGAGCGACCTGTTCGCCAGCCTGCCGCACCCGGCCATCGAGAAGCTGGGCAAGCTGCAGCTGGACGACATGACCCCGCGTCAAGCTATCGAAATGCTATATCAACTAAAGAACCTGTTATAACGGCGCCCACTACAAGCTGGTAGAATCCGCCGCGGTTTGCTGGTGCTGCAGGTTATTAGCCTGGCCTGCAGCCACATACCCGTAAACCGCGCGGCCCTGAGAGGAAGGGCCGCCGCCGTCGCCTGAGGAGAGAACTAGAAATGACCTTCGTCGTCACCGACAACTGCATCAAATGCAAATACACCGACTGCGTGGAAGTCTGTCCGGTGGACTGCTTCTACGAAGGCCCGAACTTCCTGGTCATCCATCCGGACGAGTGCATCGACTGCGCCTTGTGCGAGCCGGAATGCCCAGCGCAAGCCATCTTCTCGGAAGACGAAGTGCCTGCGGGCATGGAAAACTTCATCGAGCTGAACGCCGAACTGGCGGAAATCTGGCCGAACATCACCGAGCGTAAGGACGCCCTGCCGGACGCTGAGGAATGGGATGGCAAGACTGGCAAGATTGCAGATCTGGAGCGCTGATAGCGTCCGGACACTAAAAAGGCCCCTTGGGGCCTTTTTTGTTTTCTGCAGGCAAAAAAAGGGGCGGTTTGACCCGCCCACATTTTTTCCGTAGTCCCTGCTTGTCCCAAACATCATCCTGATGAAATCGCGTCTTGCGATGTCCCTGGCTTTCCTCCTGAAAGCCTGTGCATGTCCCTGTGCACAGTTCGAATACTAGCGACTTGAGCTTGGCCGGCAACCGCGAAACCTCACAGGGTGTTGCAGGTGACACATTTCCTCACAGCTGAATAAGTCAGGATTTTCAAGAGGTTGGGAAAACGCAGGATCTGGATACGACAATGATTTACTGAAGCGTACATAAAAGGCTTACAGAACAAGTAAGCAAAGGCTTACATGCGATGTTATAGGGGTAGCGCGGTACATAAACGATATCTGTCTTTTTGGGGCTGCACTGCGCGCGCCCCGGCAATTTCAAACAGGCATACAAAAACGCCCCGAAATCATCGGGGCGCTTTGTGTTACAGGCTTCCGCTACTGGAACAACGACTCACTGGAAAGGCCGTTCTTCTCGAGAATCTCGCGCAAACGCTTGAGCCCCTCGACCTGGATCTGCCGCACCCGTTCGCGGGTCAGGCCAATCTCCAGTCCGACATCTTCCAAGGTGCTACTTTCATGCCCGCGCAAGCCAAAGCGGCGCACCACCACTTCACGCTGCTTGTCGGTCAACTCGCCCAGCCACTGGTCGATGCTCTGCGACAGGTCATCATCCTGCAGCAGTTCGCATGGGTCGGTCGGGCGGTCGTCAGTCAGGGTATCGAGCAGGGTCTTGTCCGAGTCCGGGCCGAGCGACACATCCACCGAAGACACCCGCTCGTTCAGGCCGAGCATGCGCTTGACCTCGGCGACCGGTTTCTCCAGCAGCGTGGCGATTTCTTCTGGCGAGGGTTCGTGGTCCAGTTTCTGGGTCAGCTCGCGCGCAGCGCGCAGGTAGACGTTCAGTTCCTTGACCACGTGGATCGGCAGGCGAATGGTGCGGGTCTGGTTCATGATCGCCCGTTCGATGGTCTGGCGAATCCACCAGGTCGCATAAGTCGAGAACCGGAAACCACGCTCCGGGTCGAACTTCTCGACCGCACGGATCAGCCCAAGGTTGCCCTCCTCGATCAGGTCGAGCAGCGACAGGCCGCGGTTCACGTAACGACGGGCAATTTTTACAACCAGGCGCAGGTTGCTTTCGATCATGCGCTTGCGGCCGGCAGGGTCGCCCTTTTGCGACAGGCGCGCAAAGTGCACTTCCTCTTCCGGCGAAAGCAGAGGCGAGAATCCTATCTCGTTGAGATACAACTGGGTGGCATCGAGCGCCCGGCTGTAATCGATGTACTTGTGTTGCTTGAGCGAAGAGCCCGACTTGGCCCTCGTCCGAACCGAAGATACAGCAGGTTCGTCTGACACCACATCCGTTTCCAAAACGATACCCGTCTCCATCAGAAGCAGGTCATCGTCGATGTCAAACTCCGGCACTTCTTTACTGAGAGCCATTGTTATAGTCCTTTGCTGAGTTCGAACTCAGACTCGAGCGGCACCTATCTCCCTGGCAGCGCTGGAGCCTGTCCCCTCTACATCACAGGAACAGGCCGGGTACAACGGTCAACGACGTGGCAGGAACTGGAGCGGATCGACGGGTTTGCCCTGGCGGCGAATCTCGAAATGCAGCTTCACCCGATCTGTGCCCGTGGACCCCATTTCAGCAATCGACTGCCCTGCCTTGACCTGCTGCCCCTCCCGAACCAACAGCCTGCGGTTATGGCCGTAGGCACTGACGTAGGTATCGCTGTGCTTGATGATGATCAGTTCGCCGTAGCCCCTCAAGCCACTCCCGGCGTACACCACTGCACCATCAGACGCAGCAAAAACAGGCTGTCCCAAATCACCGGCGATATCAATGCCTTTATTCAAACTACCGTTTGAAGCGAATTTTCCAATCAGCACGCCGTTGGCGGGCCAGGTCCAGCCACCTACCGCACGCTCCGCGGCAGGCACCGTGGCGACCACCGGGGCGCTGCTGGAGGCTGCCGGCGTGGCCGGTTTGCTGGTGTTGCCAGGAGGTGTGCTGGTGCTTCCCACAGGCCGCCGGATGACCGTGGTCTTGCTCGACGACGACGGGCTGGACACCACCGTGGTGCTGCCGGTAGAGCCGCTGCTGAAACGAATCGCTTGCCCCGGGCGAATGGTGTAAGGCGCCGCGATACCGTTGCGCGCAGCCAGTTCCTTGTAATCCCAGCCATAACGGAAGGCGATGGAGAACAGCGTATCGCCAGGTTTGACGATGTACTGCCCGGTGGTTACCGCCGGGCGCTTGGGCACGGTGTTGTTGCGGTCGACCACCCGCGCGCTGTTGCTGCTGGTGCTCGAGCAACCTACCAGTAGCGTGCCCATGGCCAGTGCAATCACCAGAAGCGTGAAACCCGACCCGTCCTTGCGCTGCCGAATGACTGTGTGACCCACCCGCGCTCCCCTCATGGTGCCGAAAACGAAATGACAACAAATGCAATATTATTGCAATTATAACCAAGCCCGCCCGCATTGGCAGGGTTGGTGAAAGACTGCTGCAAAGCCTTGCAACACGCTGTGCGCTAGCGCTTCACCCCGCCAGATAGACAGGGCGTTGCAGCAAGAATTCGGTGCTGGCGCAAAAATATCGCGCGACTCGAACCAGCAGTGTTCAGGCCAGCGGGCCGTTGAGCAGCGGTACGAAGCGCACAGCCCCCAGCACGCGGCGGGAGAATCCATGCTCCTCGCGCACGATCAGCATCAGCTGCTGGGTTTCGCCGGCTGGGCCCACCGGGATCACCATACGGCCACCCGGCGCAAGCTGGTCGAGCAGTGCCTGCGGCACTTCCGGCGCTACGGCGGTGACGATGATGCCGTTGTACGGCGCCAGCGCCGGCCAGCCTTCGCAACCATCCCCCCAGCGGAACACCACGTTGCGCAGGTTCAGTTCCACCAGGCGCTCCTTGGCCCGGTCCTGCAACACCTTGATGCGTTCCACCGAGAACACCCGCTCGACCAACTGAGCCAGGATTGCCGTCTGGTAGCCCGAGCCGGTACCGATCTCCAGCACCTTGTCCAGCGGCCCGGCCTCGAGCAGCAGTTCACTCATGTGGGCAACCATGAACGGTTGGGAGATCGTCTGGTTGTGGCCGATCGGCAGAGCGGTGTCTTCGTAGGCGCGATGCGCCAGCGCCTCGTCGACAAACAGGTGGCGCGGGGTACGACGGATGACGTCGAGCACCTTGGTGTTCGAAACGCCCTCCTCGCACAGGCGCTGGATCAGCCGCTCCCGGGTGCGCTGGGAGGTCATGCCGATGCCACGCCGCAGCATATCGTCCTCGCGCATCAGAGCAGGCCCTCCAGCCAACCGTCGAGCTGCTCGAAGGCATCACTGAAGGTGCGGTCGAGCTGCAGCGGAGTGATCGATACATAGCCTTGCATCACCGCATGGAAGTCGGTACCCGGGCCACCGTCCTCGGCATCCCCGGCGACAGCGATCCAGTAGCCTTCTTTGCCGCGCGGGTTGACCACCTTGGTCGGCGCGGCCGCCCGCGCCCGGTGACCGAGGCGGGTGAGCTGGATACCACGGATGTGCTCCAGCGGCAGGTTGGGGATATTGACGTTGAGCACGGTGCGCGGTGGCAAGGCCAGGCGCGACTGAGCCTCGACCAGGCGGCGGGCGATGTGGGCCGCGGTGGGCAGGTTGTCCGGCTGGCGCGACAACAGCGAAAACGCCAGCGAGGTACCGCCGAGGAAACGGCCTTCCAACGCGGCCGCGACCGTGCCCGAATAGAGCACATCGTCACCCAGGTTGGCACCGAGGTTGATCCCCGACACAACCATGTCCGGCGCCTGTGGCAACAGCCCATTGAGCCCCAGATGCACGCAGTCGGTCGGCGTGCCGTTGAGGCTGATGAAGCCATTGGCCAAGGTCTGCGGGTGCAGTGGCCGGTCCAGCGTCAGCGAACTGCTGGCGCCGCTCTTGTCTTGATCCGGGGCAATAACCACGCACTCGGCGTAATCCACCAGCGCAGCATGCAGCGCGGCGATGCCGGGTGCGGTAACACCGTCGTCGTTCGAAATCAGAATACGCATGAGCTGTCCGTCTGCCCCGCCGACACCAGATCCACGACTTCGCGCACCACCACGGTGGCGAAGCATCCGGCCGGAAGGACGAATTCCAGTTGCAGGATATCAGGCTCGGGATAATGCCACGTAAGACCGCCAATAGGGAGCCGCAGAATGCGTCGTTCGTGATCCATGCCCGCCAGGGCCAGCCACTGGCAAAGTGCCGGCTGCCGTGCGGCGATCGCATCCTCTTGTTGCGCAGTATTCCCCGTAGCCGGCGAATCGCCTGCCCCCCACAGCGGGCCGGTCGGATGCAGGTCAAGAATCGCCAGCCGAGGATCGGAACATTCCGACTCCCCAGCAGGAAAGAAGCTACGACTCGTTGTGAACGCCAATAGGTCGCCCACCTGCGCACGCGCCCAGCTGCCGTCGGCAACACGGGCGGCCAGCACCTGGTTGAACAGGTAGCTACGCCCGGCCGAGAGCAACCGCGAACGCATGTTGCGCTGTTCGGGCAGGGCATTGCGTGCGGCCCAATCAAGAGCGTCGTGAACGTTGCCGCCACCGTGGCCGAAGCGCTGGGTGCCGAAATAATTCGGCACACCGTGCTGCTTGAGCTGTTCCAGGCGCGCATCCACCGCCTGGTGATCGGCAGCCAGGGCAGTCAGGCGCAGCGTGAAGCCGTTGGCCGAATGCGCACCGCGCTGCAGCTTGCGCTGGTGGCGCACCTGCTTGAGCACACGCAGGCTGGCATCCTCGGCACGCGACAGGTCCGGGTCGGCCTTGCCGGGCAGGTGCAGGCTGAACCACTGGCGGGTCAGGGCCTGGCGGTCCTTGAGGCCGGCGTAGCTGATCGTGCGCACCGGCACCCCAGCGGCACGGGCCAGCCGACGGGCCGCCTCCTCGGTGTTCAGGTCACGCTTTTCGACCCACAACCACAAGTGCTCGCCCTGTCCCGACAGCGGGATGTCCAGTACTTCGTCGACCTGGAAATCTTCGGCCACTGCCTTGAGAACGGCGGTACCCAGTGGTTCACCCGATGCACGCGGGCCCAGCAGTTCAAGTTCCGTCATGCTGGCAGCAGCAGGGCTACCGAATGCACGGCGATGCCCTCCTCGCGGCCGGTGAAGCCCAGCTTCTCGGTGGTGGTAGCCTTGACATTGACCTGGTCGAGTTCGACCTGCAGATCTTCGGCGATCAGCTTGCGCATGGTTTCGATGTGCGGGGCCATCTTCGGCGCCTGGGCGACGATGGTGGCGTCGATGTTGCCGACCTTCCAGCCCTTGGCCTGGACGATGCCGACCACATGGCGCAGCAGAACACGGCTGTCGGCGCCCTTGAACTGCGGGTCAGTGTCAGGGAAATGCTTGCCGATGTCACCCAGCGCTGCCGCGCCCAGCAAGGCATCGCTCAGGGCGTGCAGCAGCACGTCGCCATCGGAGTGGGCCAGGAGGCCGTATTTGTGGGGGATACGCACCCCGCCCAGGGTAATGAAATCACCGTCGCAGAAACGGTGCACATCGTAGCCGTGGCCAATACGCATAGAAAAACGCCCTGAATGAGTCAGGGCGTGATTCTACCTGCTTTAACCGGTATTGGGGCCGTCGTTGTAGGAGCAGCCTAGTGCTGCGAATGGGCCGCAAAGCGGCCCCGGCAATATCGGCGATAGCGTTAGACCCAGGGTCTGCTTCGCAGCCCATTCGCAGCACAAGGCTGCTCCTGCAGGCGATCGCGCAGCTACGCCTTACACCCGCCCCAAGGCCACCGCATGATGACGCAGGTGCTCCTCGATGAAGCTGGCGATGAAGTAGTAGCTGTGGTCATAGCCAGGCTGCAGGCGCAGCGTCAGTTCATGCCCACCTTTGCGTGCCGCCTGCTCCAGCGCTTCAGGCTTGAGCTGCTTTTCGAGGAAGTCGTCACGGTCGCCCTGGTCCACCAGCAACGGCGGGCATTCGCCGGCCGGAGCCTCGGCCAGCAGCACACTAGCATCCCACTCGCGCCAGCGCGCACGGTCTTCACCCAGGTAGCGGCTGAAGGCTTTCTCGCCCCACGGGCAATCCATCGGGTTGCTGATCGGCGAGAACGCCGACACCGAGCGGTAGCGCCCCGGGTTGCGCAAGGCGCACACCAGCGCGCCATGCCCGCCCATGGAGTGGCCACTGATGCTGCGCTCGCCCGAAGCCGGGAAGTGCGCCTCGATCAACGCGGGCAACTCCTCCACCACATAGTCGTGCATGCGGTAGTGCTGGGCCCAGGGCTGCTGAGTGGCATTGAGGTAGAACCCGGCACCCAGGCCGAAGTCCCAGCCACCGTCCGGGTCGCCCGGCACCTGCTCGCCACGCGGGCTGGTGTCGGGGGCGACGATGATCAACCCAAGCTCCGCGGCCAGGCGCTGGGCACCGGCCTTCTGCATGAAGTTCTCGTCGGTGCAGGTGAGGC
This sequence comes from Pseudomonas sp. C5pp, assembly GCF_000814065.1. Lineage (NCBI taxonomy): Bacteria > Pseudomonadati > Pseudomonadota > Gammaproteobacteria > Pseudomonadales > Pseudomonadaceae > Pseudomonas > Pseudomonas sp. C5pp. Next base: position 13,398 of record NZ_JWLN01000034.1, read on the forward strand.
CGCTGAGCCAGTACAGCACCGGCAGCTTTTCGCCCTGTTCGGCCTGCGGCGGCAGGTAGACGGCGAACACCATGTCGCAACCCAGCACCTTGGAGTGATGCCGGTAACGCTTGTGCCAGCCGCCGAAGCTCTTCTGGCAGGAGATGTTATCCAGGCTCATGGCAAACCTCAGAAGTGGATGACGCTGCGGATGCTCTTGCCTTCATGCATCAGGTCGAAGGCCTTGTTGATGTCTTCCAGGCCCATGGTGTGGGTGATGAAGGTATCCAGCGGGATCTCGCCCTTCTCGGACATTTCCACGTAGCTTGGCAGCTCGCTGCGGCCACGCACGCCACCGAACGCCGAACCACGCCATACGCGACCGGTGACCAGCTGGAACGGACGGGTGGCGATTTCCTGGCCGGCACCGGCCACGCCGATGATCACCGACTCACCCCAACCCTTGTGGCAGCATTCCAGCGCAGCACGCATCAGCTGCACGTTGCCGATGCACTCGAACGAGAAGTCCACGCCGCCGTCGGTGAGGTCGACGATCACTTCCTGGATCGGGCGGTCGTAGTCTTTCGGGTTGATGCAGTCGGTAGCACCCAGCTGACGGGCGATCTCGAACTTGGCCGGGTTGATGTCGATGGCAATGATGCGCGACGCCTTTGCCTTGACCGCACCAATCACTGCCGACAGGCCGATGCCGCCCAGACCGAAGATGGCCACGGTGTCACCCGGCTTGACCTTGGCGGTGTTGAGCACCGCGCCGATACCGGTGGTGACGCCACAACCCAGCAGGCAGACCTTTTCCAGCGGCGCTTCTTTCTGGATCTTGGCCACGGAGATTTCCGGCAGCACGGTGTACTCGGAGAAGGTCGAGGTACCCATGTAGTGGAACAGCTGCTGACCTTTGTAGGAGAAGCGCGTGGTGCCGTCCGGCATCAGGCCCTTGCCCTGGGTGGCGCGGATGGCCTGGCAAAGGTTGGTCTTGCCCGAGAGGCAGAACTTGCACTTGCCGCATTCCGGGGTGTACAGCGGAATGACGTGGTCACCGACGGCGACCGAGGTGACGCCCTCGCCTATCGCCTCGACGATCGCGCCACCTTCGTGACCGAGGATCGACGGGAAGATGCCCTCCGGGTCGGCGCCCGACAGAGTGTAGGCGTCGGTGTGGCAGACACCGCTGGCGACCACGCGCAGCAGCACTTCACCGGCCTTGGGCATGGCCACGTCGACTTCGACGATTTCCAGGGGTTTCTTGGCTTCGAAGGCTACGGCAGCACGGGACTTGATCATCATAGGTCTCCAGACAGAGTGTCGATTCAGTCTGGCAGTGTAATTCACCGCCTTTTGATGAATAATCCGGGTAAAGACAAAACATTATTGCCATACAGGGATAATCAATGAGCAGCCGCTGGGAGGGCATCGACGAATTCGTCGCCGTGGCCGAGTCGGGCCAGTTCACTGCAGCCGCCGAGCGCCTGGGCGTTTCCTCATCGCACATCAGCCGGCAGATCGCCCGGCTGGAGGAGCGGCTGCAGACGCGCCTGCTGTACCGCAGTACCCGGCGGGTGACCCTGAGCGAGGCCGGGCAGACATTCCTGCAGCACTGCCAGCGCCTGCAGGATGGCCGCGAGGAAGCTCTACGCGCCATGGGCGATCTGGCCAGCGAGCCCAAGGGGCTGCTGCGCATGACCTGCGCGGTGGCCTACGGCGAGCGTTTCATCGTGCCGCTGGTGACGCGGTTCATGGCGCTGTACCCGCAGCTGCGGGTGGATGTGGAACTGAGCAACCATACCCTCGACCTGGTGCATGAAGGCATGGACCTGGCCATCCGCCTGGGCCGGCTGGCCGACTCACGACTGGTGGCAACCCGCCTGGCACCCCGGCGCATGTACCTGTGCGCTTCGCCGGCCTACCTGGAACGTTATGGTCGGCCGCACAGCCTGTCGGAACTGGCGCGGCACAACTGCCTGGTAGGCAGTTCGGATTTGTGGGCGCTACAGCAGGACGGCCGCGAGATCAGCCAGCGAGTCCAGGGCAACTGGCGTTGCAACAGCGGGCAGGCAGTGCTGGACGCAGCGCTGCAGGGGATGGGGTTGTGCCAGTTGCCGGATTACTACGTGCTGGAGCACTTGAACAGTGGTGCGTTGGTGTCGTTGCTTGAGGCGCACCAGCCACCGAATACCGCGGTGTGGGCGCTGTATCCGCAGCAGCGGCACCTGTCGCCGAAGGTACGGCGGCTGGTGGATTACCTGAAAGAAGGGTTGGCGGGGTTGCCGGAGTATCGCTTGAACTGAAACCTTGTGCTGGCTGCTCTGGCCTCTTCGCGGGTAAACCCGCTCCCACAGGTACAGCGCAAACCTGAAGGGATGTGCGATACCTGTGGGAGCGGGTTTACCCGCGAAGAGGCCGGCACAGGAGCAAGAAATTCAGCGGCGCCCTGCCCAACGCTGGCGCAACCACTCCAGGTCTTCCGGCCGGGTCACCTTGATGTTGTCGCTGCGCCCTTCGACCAGCCGCGGCGCCTGGCCGGACCACTCGATGGCAGAGGACTCGTCGGTCACCAGCACATCCGACACAAGGCACTCGGCCAGCGCCTGATGCAACGCCCCAAGGCGGAACATCTGCGGTGTATAGGCCTGCCAGATGGTACTGCGGTCTACAGTAGCGCCCACCCGCCCATCAGCATCGGCCCGCTTGAGGGTATCGCGCGCCGGCACCGCCAGCAGGCCACCCACCGGGTCGTCCGCCAGCTCCGACAACAGCTTGTCCAGATCGCTGCGCGCCAGGTTTGGTCGCGCGGCATCATGCACCAGCACCCAGTCGCTGTCCGCCGCCCCTTGGGCATGCAGCATCAGCAAGGCATTGAGCACCGAGTCGGCACGCTCGCGCCCTCCCACGGCGCGCTGGATGCGCGAGTCGCTGGCGCAGCGCAGGCGAGGCCAGTACGGGTCATCTTCGGCAATGCTGACCACCACGCCCTTGAGCATAGGGTGGCCAAGAAAACAGTCGAGGCTGTGCTCGAGAATGGTCTGCCCGGCCAGCTCCAGATACTGCTTGGGGCGGTCGGCAGCCATGCGGGCACCTACGCCCGCAGCAGGAATCACGGCCCAGAAGGCCGGTAAGGTTTCGATCATTTCTGTGGCAACTGGAAGAGGGTTTCGCCCTCTTTGACCATTCCCAATTCGTGGCGAGCCCGCTCTTCAACGGTCTCCATGCCTTTTTTCAGCTCCAGCACTTCGGCATCGAGCACGCGATTGCGCTCGAGCAAGCGCTCGTTTTCGGCATGCTGCTCGGCAATCTGCTGCTTCAGCTCGGTCACTTGCGCCAGGCTGCCATTACCCACCCACAGGCGGTACTGCAGGCCACCCAGCAGCAGGAGCAGGACGAGGAACAACCAATAGGGACTGCGCATCACGTTATCCAGGTTAAAAAGGCTGCCGGGTATTTTTACTTCCGGGCCTCGAATAGCACGAAGCCTGGCCGAGGCCAGGCTTCGTCGACAGAAACCCGTTGAAATGTAGGAAAGTTCAGTACGAACGTTCCCACAACTCCGGCTGCTGTCTTTTTACCATCTCTTGCTTAACCGCGAAACTCGGCACGACCGCGGTAAACCGCTTTGGCACCCAGTTGCTCTTCAATGCGCAGCAGCTGGTTGTACTTGGAAACGCGGTCGGAACGGCACAGCGAGCCAGTCTTGATCTGGCCGGCAGCGGTACCCACGGCCAGGTCGGCAATGGTCGAGTCTTCGGTTTCACCGGAACGGTGCGAAATCACTGCGGTGTAGCCAGCAGCCTTGGCCATCTGGATGGCTTCCAGGGTTTCAGTCAGCGAGCCGATCTGGTTGAACTTGATCAGGATCGAGTTACCGATGCCCTTCTCGATGCCTTCCTTGAGGATCTTGGTGTTGGTGACGAACAGGTCGTCGCCAACCAGCTGCACCTTGGTGCCAATCTTGTCGGTGAGGATCTTCCAACCAGCCCAGTCGGACTCGTCCAGGCCGTCTTCGATCGAGATGATCGGGAAGCGCTCGGTCAGGCCTTTCAGATACTCGGCAAAGCCTTCAGCGTCGAACGACTTGCCTTCGCCGGACAGGTTGTACTTGCCGTCTTCGTAGAACTCGGAAGCCGCGCAGTCCAAGGCCAGGGTCACGTCGGTGCCCAGCTTGTAGCCGGCTTTCTCAACGGCTTCGGCGATGGCGCCCAGGGCGTCTTCGTTGGAAGCCAGGTTAGGGGCGAAACCACCTTCGTCACCAACGGCGGTGTTCAGGCCACGGGCCTTGAGCACGGCTTTGAGGTGGTGGAAGATTTCGGTACCCATGCGCAGGCCGTCAGAGAAGGTCTTGGCGCCAACCGGCTGTACCATGAACTCCTGGATGTCGACGTTGTTGTCGGCGTGCTCGCCACCGTTGATGATGTTCATCATCGGTACCGGCATCGAGTACTGGCCAGGGGTGCCGTTCAGGTTGGCGATGTGCGCGTACAGCGGCAGGTCCTGGTCCTGGGCAGCGGCCTTGGCAGCAGCCAGGGAAACGGCCAGGATGGCGTTGGCGCCCAGCTTGGCCTTGTTCTCGGTACCGTCCAGCTCGATCATGGCGCGGTCCAGGGCCTTCTGGTCGGCAGGGTCCTTGCCCAGCAGCAGGTCACGGATCGGGCCGTTGATGTTGGCGACAGCCTTCAGCACGCCCTTGCCCAGGTAACGGCTCTTGTCGCCATCACGCAGCTCCAGCGCTTCGCGCGAGCCAGTGGAAGCACCGGACGGCGCGCAGGCGCTGCCGATGATGCCGTTGTCGAGCAGTACATCGGCTTCCACGGTGGGGTTGCCACGCGAATCGAGAACTTCACGACCTTTGATGTCGACGATTTTTGCCATTGTTGTAAGCACTCCAGAATTGACGAAAACAACTTAGCTTAGGGAATTCTTGCCGTTCACCGGGCGGAATTGCAGTGGGCAGGCCGGGTGAAGGGAACCCCTGACCGACTGGTCAGGGGTGGATCGGACGGTACTTTACCCGAGAATTGAGCTTTACGCGGTTTCTACCGTCGGAAAACTTTTCACCAGGTCGTCCAGTTGCTTGAGCTGGGCCAGGAATGGCTCCAGTTTGTCCAGGCGCAGGGCACATGGGCCATCGCACTTGGCGTTGTCCGGATCGGGGTGTGCTTCGAGGAACAGCCCTGCCAGGCCTTGGCTCATGCCGGCCTTGGCCAGGTCGGTGACCTGGGCGCGGCGACCACCGGCGGAATCGGCGCGACCACCCGGCATCTGCAGGGCGTGGGTCACGTCGAAGAACACCGGGTACTCGAACTTCTTCATGATGCCGAAGCCGAGCATGTCCACCACCAGGTTGTTGTAGCCGAAGCTCGAACCACGCTCGCAGAGAATCAACTGGTCGTTACCGGCCTCTTCGCACTTGGTCAGGATGTGTTTCATTTCCTGGGGCGCGAGGAACTGGGCCTTCTTGATGTTGATCACTGCGCCGGTCTTGGCCATGGCCACCACCAGGTCGGTCTGCCGCGACAGGAAGGCCGGCAGCTGGATGATGTCGCACACCTTGGCTACAGGCTCGGCCTGATAAGGCTCGTGCACGTCGGTGATGACCGGCACGTTGAAGGTGCGCTTGATCTCTTCGAAGATCTTCAGCCCCTCTTCCATGCCCGGGCCACGGTACGAGGTCACCGACGAACGGTTGGCCTTGTCGAAGCTGGCCTTGAACACGTACGGGATACCGAGCTTCTCGGTCACCCGCACGTACTCTTCGCAGACCTTCATTGCCAGGTCACGGGACTCCAGGACGTTCATGCCGCCGAACAGGACGAACGGCTTGTCGTTGGCTATCTCGATGTTACCGACGCGAATGATCTTCTGGGTCATTGATCAGGCCTTGTTCTTCTGAGCCAGGGCTGCCTTGACGAAGCCGCTGAACAGCGGGTGGCCGTCACGCGGGGTCGAGGTGAATTCCGGGTGGAACTGGCAGGCGACGAACCATGGGTGGTCCTTGGACTCCACCACTTCCACCAGCGCGCCGTCTTCAGAGCGGCCGGAAACCACCAGGCCGGCATCGATCAGTTGCGGCAGCAGGTTGTTGTTCACTTCGTAGCGATGGCGGTGACGCTCGGTGATCACGTCCTTGCCGTAGCAATCGTGCACCTTGGAACCGGCCGCCAGCTGGCAGTCCTGTGCGCCCAGACGCATGGTACCGCCCAGGTCGGAGGCTTCGCTGCGGGTTTCGACGGCACCGGTGGCATCGGCCCACTCGGTGATCAGGCCGACTACCGGGTGGCCGCTGTTGCGGTCGAACTCGGTGGAGTTGGCATCCTTCCAGCCCATCACGTTACGGGCGAATTCGATCACGGCCACCTGCATGCCCAGGCAGATACCCAGGTACGGCACCTTGTTCTCACGGGCGTATTGCACCGCGGTGATCTTGCCTTCCACGCCGCGCAGGCCGAAACCGCCCGGCACCAGGATGGCATCGGCGCCTTCGAGCAGGCTGGTGCCCTGGTTCTCGATGTCTTCCGAGTCGATGTAGCGCAGGTTGACCTTGGTGCGGTTGGTGATGCCGGCGTGGCTCATCGCTTCGATCAGCGACTTGTACGCATCCAGCAGCTCCATGTACTTGCCGACCATGGCGATGGTCACTTCGTGCTCAGGGTTGAGCTTGGCATCGACCACCTTGTCCCACTCGGACAGGTCGGCGCCATTGCACTGCAGACCGAAACGCTCGACGACGAAATCGTCCAGGCCCTGTGCGTGCAGCACGCCCGGGATCTTGTAGATGGTGTCGACGTCTTCCAGCGAGATCACCGCACGCTCTTCAACGTTGGTGAACAGCGCGATCTTGCGACGCGACGAGGCATCGACCGGGTGGTCAGAGCGGCAGATCAGCACGTCAGGCTGCAGGCCGATGGAGCGCAGCTCCTTGACCGAGTGCTGGGTCGGCTTGGTCTTGGTCTCGCCAGCGGTGGCGATGTACGGGACCAGGGTCAGGTGCATCAGCATGGCGCGCTTGGAGCCCACTTCGACGCGCAGCTGGCGGATGGCTTCGAGGAACGGCTGCGACTCGATGTCACCGACGGTACCGCCGATTTCCACCAGGGCCACGTCGGCATCGCCGGCGCCCTTGATGATGCGACGCTTGATTTCATCGGTGATGTGCGGGATGACCTGGATGGTCGCGCCCAGGTAGTCACCACGACGCTCCTTGCGCAGTACGTGCTCGTAGATGCGGCCGGTGGTGAAGTTGTTGTTCTGGGTCATGGTGGTGCGGATGAACCGCTCGTAGTGGCCCAGGTCGAGGTCGGTCTCGGCGCCATCGTGGGTGACGAACACTTCACCGTGCTGGAACGGGCTCATGGTGCCCGGATCGACGTTGATGTACGGATCCAGCTTGAGCATGGTGACCTTCAGGCCCCGCGCTTCCAGGATGGCCGCCAGGGAAGCCGAGGCAATGCCTTTCCCCAATGAAGAAACAACACCGCCCGTGACGAATATGTAGCGCGTCATGAAAAACCCTAGAAGTCTGCGTTAAGGCGGCCAGCGCCGCCGGAGAAAGCGAAGGAAGGCCGAAGCCCCCGATCACCTGCGTCAATCACAGTGCATCTCGAAAAACTGCCGCGTCTGTACAAACCAGGGGTATCCCCGGCATGGAGCTCGCTCGTCATTTCCAGAATCAGCCCAGCAAAAAACTGCTTGGTAATCGGCAACTCCTGTGTTTTCGCGGAACCCACAGAAGCTGTATCAAGAAGGGAGGGTAGTCTACCCGAATGTACCCTTCAGCTCAAACCTTGCGCGTTCGTCGGCAACTGCCAGGACAGCTGGCAATCAGCCTGCACCAGCCCGGGCAGGTTGGCCACCGCCAGCAAGCGTTCGCCCTGGTACAGCAGTGGCAGGCGCGGGCGCAGGAAAAGCGGCACCTGCAGTTCGTTTAACAGGCGCTTGAGGTCGCGTCGGCCGCGGCCGGGGACATCCAGCACTTCACCGCCCTGGCGGTAGGCAATGCGCAAGCCGTCCAGCGGCGCTGCGCCAACAAGACGCACCCTGCCGTTACCCGGCAACAGCAAAGGCTTGGCGGGATCGGCCCAGGGCAGTTCGCCGACGGGCAGCTGCAGCCAGTCACCACTCAACCACCAGATGCGGCCATGACTGCGCAGCAACTGCCCATCGGCAAGCTGCCAGGCGGGCCGGGCATCGGCGGCGGCATCGCGCAGGTCCGCCCAGCCGGCCCAGTGTCGGGTGTCGGGCAGGCGGGTACGGCGGCTCAGCCAGTACTGCAGGGCATTGCGCTGACGGGCCGGCGACAGTGCCACCAGGGTAGCCAGGTCGAGGGAGTCCAGCCCCGGCCAAGCCAGCGGCGCGCCCTCCCCGGCGAGCACCAGGTCGTCCTGGGCAAGCTCGTCCAGCAGGCCTTGGGCTTCGCTCAGGTGCTCGGCGGCGCGGGCCAGGTTCTGGCTGGCCTGCGGCCAACGTTGCCGAAGCAGCGGAAAGACTTCGCTGCGCAGGTAGTTGCGGGCAAATTGTGTGTCAGCGTTCGTCGGATCTTCGATCCAGGCCAGCCCATTGACCTGGGCGTGGTCCTGCAGTTGCTGGCGGGAACAGCCCAGCAATGGCCTGACCAGGCTACCCTGCCCTAGCGCCCGCTGCCCCGGCATTGCAGCCATGCCACGCAGGCCTGCGCCGCGCAGCAGGCGGAACAGCAGGGTTTCGGCCTGGTCGTCGCGGTGCTGGCCGGTGAACAGGATGTCGCCTGGACCGAGCGTTTGCCTGAAGGCAGCATAGCGGGCGTCGCGGGCAGCCTGTTCGAGGCTGGCGCCGGGGGTGACCTGGACATGGATGACCTGGAGTTCGATGCCAAGATTGTCGCAGACGGTTTGGCAGTGGGCGGGCCAGGCATCGGCGGCGGGTTGCAGGCCGTGGTGGACGTGGATGGCGCGCAATGGAGGGGATGCGTGATTGCGGGCGTAGTCGGCCAGCAGGTGCAGGAGGACGGTGGAATCGAGGCCGCCGGAGAAAGCGATGTACCAGGCTGGGGCGTTGAGCCAAGGGGTGAGGTTGATCATCGAACCCGCACTCAATTCGAGAATGCATTCGCGGGTGAACCCGCTCCCACAGGGATCGCGCCGTTTCAGAGGGCTGCGCAGTACCTGTGGGAGCGGGTTCACCCGCGAACACCGGCGAAGCCGGTGCCATTCATCTCGCTATCAGATACCGTAGCTCATCAGGCGATCGTAACGGCGGGCCAGCAGCGCGTCATGGTCGAGCTTGCCGAGCATGTCCAGCTGCTGTACCAGGTCGGCACGGATGCTTTCCGACATCTTCGCCGGGTCACGGTGGGCGCCGCCCAGCGGCTCCTGGATGACCTTGTCGACGATGTTCAGGCTCTTCAGGCGCTCGGCGGTGATGCCCATGGCTTCGGCTGCGTCGGCTGCCTTGTCGGCAGTCTTCCACAGGATCGAGGCGCAGCCTTCCGGCGAGATCACCGAGTAGGTGGAGTACTGAAGCATGTTCAACTGGTCGCACACACCGATGGCCAGCGCACCGCCGGAACCACCCTCACCGATCACGGTGGCGATGATCGGGGTTTTCAGGCGCGCCATCACGCGCAGGTTCCAGGCGATGGCCTCGCTCTGGTTGCGCTCTTCGGCGTCGATGCCCGGGTAGGCGCCCGGGGTGTCGATGAAGGTCAGGATCGGCATCTTGAAGCGCTCGGCCATTTCCATCAGGCGGCAGGCCTTGCGGTAGCCTTCAGGGCGCGGCATGCCGAAGTTGCGGCGTACCTTCTCGCGCACTTCGCGGCCCTTCTGGTGACCGATGACCATGACCGGCTTGCCGTCCAGGCGCGCAGTACCGCCGACGATGGCAGCGTCGTCGGAGAAATGGCGGTCGCCGTGCAGCTCTTCGAACTCGGTGAAGATGTGCTCCAGGTAGTCCAGGGTGTAAGGACGACGCGGATGACGAGCCAGGCGGGCGATCTGCCAGCTGGTCAGGTTGCCGAAGATGCTTTCGGTCAGGGTGTTGCTCTTGTCTTGCAGACGGGCAATTTCATCGCTGATGTTCAGCGAGTTGTCGTTGCCTACCAGGCGCAGGCCTTCGATCTTGGCTTGCAGGTCGGCAATCGGCTGTTCGAAATCGAGAAAATTCGGGTTCATAGTCATCCGTCTTGGGTCTACGGCCAGGCGGCCGGCCGGTTGATCCGTTTGGCGCCCTACCTTAAGGGATCAGGCGCATTCAGGTCGAGATTAAATTTTTGTCGGTTCAACGATATTGCAGGAAGACGTTCTCACGCCCGAACTGGTCACGCAGCGCCTGAATCAGCCCATCGGCAGGGTCGATAGCCCACTGCTCGCCGAACTGCAGCATGGCCTTGGCGTCGCTGCCGGTGTATTCGAGGGTGATCGGGCAAGCGCCGCGATGGCGGGTAATCAACTCGCCCAGCCACTTCAGCCGGTCGCCCTTGAGCGCTTCGTGTGCCACCTTCAGGCGCAGGCTCTCGGCCAGCTTGGTGCGCGCATCTTCCATGGTCATCACCTGCTTCACCCGCAGGCGCAGGCCACCGGAGAAATCGTCGTTGCTGACCTCGCCTTCGACAACCACCATGGCATCGGTCTGCAGCAAGGACTGTGCCGCCATGAAGGCATCGGCAAACAGCGATGCTTCGATGCGGCCGGAGCGGTCATCCAGGGTGACGAAGCCCATCTTGTCGCCCTTCTTGTTCTTCATCACCCGCAGGGCAATGATCATGCCGGCGATGGTCTGGGTATCGCGTGACGGCTTGAGGTCGATGATGCGCTGGCGGGCGAAGCGGCGGATCTCGGTCTCGTACTCGTCGATCGGGTGGCCGGTGAGGTACAGGCCAAGGGTGTCCTTTTCGCCCTTCAGGCGTTCCTTGAGGGTCAGTTCGCGCACCTTGCGGTGGTTGGCGTAGACGTCGGCATCCGCCTCTTCGAACATGCCGCCGAACAGGTCGACGTGCCCACTGTCAGCGGTGTGGGCGGCCTGCTCGGCTGCCTTGATGGCCTCGCCCAGCGCCGAGAGCAGGGTTGCACGGTTGATGTCGATGTTGGCGTGGTAGGCCTTGATCTCGTCATGGAAGTGCGGGCCCAGGCGGTCCAGCGCACCACTGCGGATCAGCGCGTCGAGGGTACGCTTGTTGACCCGTTTGAGGTCGATGCGCTCACAGAAGTCGAACAGGTCCTTGAATGGGCCACCCTGGGCGCGGGCCTCGACGATCGCCTCCACCGGGCCCTCGCCGACGCCCTTGATGGCGCCCAGGCCGTAGACGATGCGCCCGTCATTGTTGACGGTGAACTTGAAGTCGGAGAAGTTCACATCGGGCGCGTCGAGGCGCAGCTTCATGCTGCGCACTTCCTCGACCAGCACTACCACCTTGTCGGTGTTGTGCATATCCGCCGACAACACCGCAGCCATGAACGGCGCCGGGTGGTGGGTTTTCAGCCACGCGGTCTGGTACGACACCAGGCCATAGGCGGCGGAGTGGGATTTGTTGAAGCCGTAACCGGCGAACTTTTCCACCAGGTCGAAGATGTTACCTGCCAGGTCTGCATCGATATTGTTGTTGGCACAACCTTCGATGAAACCACCGCGCTGCTTGGCCATCTCCTCGGGCTTCTTCTTACCCATCGCACGGCGCAGCATGTCGGCGCCGCCGAGGGTATAGCCAGCCATCACCTGGGCGATCTGCATCACCTGTTCCTGGTACAGGATGATGCCGTAGGTCGGTGCCAGCACCGGCTTCAGGCCTTCGTACTGGTAGTCCGGATGGGGGTAGGCGAGCTCGGCGCGGCCGTGCTTGCGGTTGATGAAGTCGTCCACCATGCCCGACTGCAGCGGGCCTGGGCGGAACAACGCCACCAGTGCGATAAGGTCTTCCAGGCAGTCGGGCTTGAGCTTCTTGATCAGCTCCTTCATGCCGCGCGATTCAAGCTGGAACACCGCCGTGGTTTCGGCCTTCTGCAACAGCTCGTAGGTCTTGCGGTCGTCCAGCGGGATGAAGTCGATGTTTACATCGGGCAGGTTCTTCTTCGCCTGCTCGCGGTTGATGATCTCCATCGCCCACTTGATGATGGTCAGGGTCCGCAGGCCGAGGAAGTCGAACTTCACCAGGCCGGCGGCCTCGACGTCATCCTTGTCGAACTGGGTTACCAGGCCGCCGCCCTCTTCATCACAGGCGATCGGCGAGAAGTCGGTGAGCTTGGTGGGGGCAATGACCACACCACCGGCGTGCTTGCCGGTACCGCGTGTCACGCCCTCGAGCTTCAGGGCCATGTCCCAGATTTCGCGAGCGTCTTCGTCACCCTTGAGGAAGTCGCGCAGGATCTCTTCCTGCTCGTAGGCCTTTTCCAGGGTCATGCCCACTTCGAACGGGATCATCTTCGACAGGCGGTCGGCCAGGCCGTAGGACTTGCCCTGTACCCGCGCCACGTCCCGCACCACCGCCTTCGCCGCCATGGTACCGAAGGTGATGATCTGGCTGACCGCGTTGCGGCCATAGGCTTCGGCCACATAGTCGATCACCCGGTCACGGCCATCCATGCAGAAGTCGACGTCGAAGTCGGGCATGGAAATACGTTCAGGGTTGAGGAAGCGCTCGAACAGCAGGTCGTAGGCCAGCGGGTCGAGGTCGGTGATCTTCAGTACATAGGCCACCAGCGAGCCAGCACCCGACCCTCGGCCCGGGCCGACAGGCACACCATTGTTCTTGGCCCACTTGATGAAGTCCATCACGATCAGGAAGTAACCGGGGAAGCCCATCTGGATGATGATGTCCAGTTCGAACTTCAGGCGGTCCAGGTAAACCTGGCGCTTCTCTTCGTAGTTGGGCGTGGTCTCTTTCGGCCACAGCACTGCCAGGCGCTCTTCCAGGCCTTCGTGGGACACATGCCGCAGGTAATCATCGATGCCCATGCCGTTGGGCGTGGGGAAGTCGGGCAGGAAGTACTTGCCCAGCTGCACCTGGATGTTGCAGCGCTTGGCAATCTCGACGGTGTTGGCAATGGCGTCGGGCAGGTCGCTGAACAGTTCGGTCATTTCTTCGGCCGACTTCAGGTACTGCTGGTCGCTGTACATCCTTGGACGGCGCGGGTCGTCAAGGGTCCAGCCCTCACCGATGCATACGCGGGTTTCGTGAGCATCGAAGTCCGATTGCTTGATAAAACGCACATCGTTGGTTGCCACCAGCGGAGCGCCGAACCTGTCGGCCAAGGCCACGGCAGCGTGCACATATTCCTCGTCGCGGGCGCGGTTGGTGCGCTGCACCTCGACATAGAAGCGCTCGGGGAACATCGCCATCCAGTCCTGCAGCAGGGCCTCGGCTTCATCTTGCCGCCCCGCCAGCAAGGCCATGCCGATGTCACCTTCCTTGCCAGCGGACAGGGCGATCAGGCCCTCGCTGGCCGGGGCGATCCATTCACGCTGAAGGATCACCAGGCCGTTGCGCTGGCCCTCGGTCCAGCCGCGCGAGATCAGCTCGGTGAGGTTGCGGTACCCCTTGGGGTTCATGGCCAGGAAGCAGATACGCGACAGCGGTGCTTCCGGGTCGGCAGCGGCCAGCCACAGGTCGGCGCCGCAGATCGGCTTGATGCCCGCGCCCATGGCAGTCTTGTAGAACTTGACCAACGAGCACATGTTGCTCTGGTCGGTGATCGCCACCGCCGGCATGTTCATCCCGGCCAGCGCCTTGGCCAGCGGCTTGATCCGCACCAGGCCGTCGACCAGCGAGAATTCGGAGTGGACGCGCAGGTGAACGAAGGGAACCGACATGGAAGATCCTGTAGCAGTGCTGAACGACAAGGGCGGGATTGTAGCGTAAATGGGGATGTTTTTTGGGGCTGCTTCGCAGCCCTTCGCGGGCACGCCCGCCCCCACAGGAATATCATCGCCCTCGGGAACGGCGCCATACCTGTGGGAGCGGGCGTGCCCGCGAAGGGCCGCAAGGCGGCCCCAGAGGTCAGATCAGGGAGTCGGTAACGCCTTCACGTGCGTCCCACGCGGCCCGCACCGGGGCAAAGGAACGCCGATGAATGGGCGTAGGCCCCAACCGTGCCAGCGCCTCGAGGTGCACCGGGGTCGGGTAGCCCTTGTGCCCACCAATGCCATAACCTGGGTAGATCAGCTCGAATGCGCTCATCTCCCGGTCACGGGTCACCTTGGCCAGGATCGACGCCGCCGCGATGGCCGGCACCTGGCTATCGCCCTTGACTACCGGCGACGCCGGTACGGCCAGTTTCGGGCAACGGTTACCGTCGATCAGGGCCAGCTTCGGTGTAATGTGCAGGCCTTCCACCGCGCGCTGCATGGCCAGCATGGTCGCATGCAGGATATTCAGGCGGTCGATTTCCTCGACCTCGGCACGCGCAATGCAGAAGCTCAAGGCCTTTTCGCAGATCTCGTCGAACAGCGCTTCGCGCTTGGCTTCGGTGAGTTTCTTCGAATCGTTCAGGCCGAGGATCGGGCGCGCCGGGTCGAGGATTACCGCCGCGGTCACGACTGCACCGCACAGCGGGCCACGGCCCACTTCGTCGACGCCCGCGACCAGGTCCTCGACCAGGTTGAAGTCCAGTCCAATTTGCATGTCAGCGGTCCTTGAGCAAGGCCAGTACCGCCTCGGCCGCCTGGTTGGAGGCGTCACGGCGAAGGGTGCGGTGAATTTCGTCGAAACTTCCGGTCTGCCGGCTGCCATCGGCTACCAGCGGCGCCAGGGTATTGGCCAGTGCTTCGCTTGTAGCGTCATCCTGCAGCAGCTCGGGTACCAGCGCACGCTGGGCCAGCAGGTTCGGCAACGAAACGTAGGGGCTCTTTACCAGGCGTTTGAGGATCCAGTAGGTCAGGGGCGCCAGGCGATAGGCCACAACCATCGGCCGCTTGTACAGCAGCGCTTCGAGGGTAGCGGTACCCGAGGCGATCAGCACCGCGTCACAGGCCGCCAGGGCCTGGTGCGAATGGCCATCGAGCAGGGTCAGCGGCAGCTTACGCCCTTCGAGCATCTGCTCGACCTGGGCGCGACGCGCGGCATTGGCACAGGGCAGTACGAAACGCACGCCCGGTACCTGCTGGCGCAGCCTTTCGGCAGCATCCAGGAACAGTGCCCCCAGGCGCCCTACTTCGCCGCCCCGGCTGCCCGGCATCAACGCCACTACCGGCCCTTCGCCCAGGCCCAGCGCGGCACGCGCCGCAGGGCGGTCGGCTTCTAGCGGGATGGTATCGGCCAACGGGTGGCCAACGAAGCGCACAGGCACGCCCTGCTCTTCATAGAACCGCGCCTCGAATGGCAACAGCGTCAGCATCAGGTCGCAGCCTTCGCGAATCTTCAGCACACGCTTCTGCCGCCAGGCCCATACCGACGGGCTGACGTAGTGCACGGTCTTGATCCCGGCCTGACGCAGTTTCAGTTCGATGTTGAGGGTGAAGTCGGGGGCATCGATGCCGATGAACACATCGGGTTTTTCACCGATCAGGGTCTCTATCAGCAGCTTGCGCCGCTTGAGCAGCTCGCGCAGGCGCCCCAGCACTTCGACCAGGCCCATCACGGCCAGGCGCTCCATGGGGAAATAGGATTGCAGGCCTTCGGCTTCCATCAAGGGACCACCAACGCCGATGAACCGTACATCGGGGTGGCGTGCCTTGATGGCACGCATCAAGCCTGAACCGAGAATATCGCCGCTGGCCTCACCTGCGACCAAGGCTACGCAAAGCTGGGCCATGTCAGCGGGTGATGCCGCGGGCGGAGTTCACGATCGACTGGCGGAACAGATCGACCTCAGGGTGCTTCGCAGCCAGTTCGTCCAGCTCCTTGAGCGCGTCTTCGACGGTCAGGCCCTGGCGATAGACAATTTTGTAGCAACGGCGCAGCACATGGATCACCTCGTCGCTGAAACCCCGGCGGCGCATGCCTTCGAAGTTCATGCTGCGGGCTTCGGCCGGGCTGCCGAACACGGTGACGAAGGCCGGGACATCCTTGCCGATCGCCGTGCCCATGCCGGAAAACGCGTGGGCACCGATATGGCAGTACTGGTGCACCAGGGTGTAACCGGACAGGATCGCCCAATCCCCCACGTGCACATGGCCGGCCAAGGCCGTGTTGTTGACCAGGATGCAGTGGTTGCCGATGACGCTGTCGTGGCCGATGTGGGCATAGGCCATGATCAGGTTATGGTCACCGACGGTGGTTTCCGAACGGTCCTGGACGGTACCGCGGTGGATGGTCACCCCTTCGCGGATCACATTGTGGTCACCGATCACCAGGCGCGTCGGCTCACCCTTGTACTTGAGGTCCGGGGTGTCTTCGCCGATCGAGGAAAACTGAAAGATACGGTTGTGCTTGCCGATGCGGGTCGGCCCTTTGAGCACAACATGCGGGCCGATAACGGTGCCCTCCCCGATCTCCACATCAGGGCCAACGATCGACCAGGGGCCGACCTCGACACCATCGGCCAGCCTGGCCGACGGGTCGATAATGGCCCGAGGATCAATCGAATTCATAGGGAGCGTTCCGCACAGGTGATTTCTGCCGAGCAAACGGGCTTGCCGTCGACCAGGGCGCGGCACTCGAATTTCCAGATCATGCTCTTGCGGCTGAGGAACTTGGCTTCCAGCACCAACTGGTCACCCGGCAGTACGGGCTGACGGAAACGCAGCTTGTCGGAGCCGACGAAGTAGTACAGGGTGCCATCGGCCGGTTTGGCGTCGAGCATCTTGAAACCGAGGATACCCGCGGCCTGTGCCATGGCTTCGATGATCAGGACGCCCGGCATGATCGGGTGCGCCGGGAAATGGCCGTTGAAGAACGGCTCGTTGATGCTGACATTCTTGTAGGCACGAATGCTCTGGGCCTCGTAGTCCAGCTCCGTCACGCGGTCCACCAGCAGGAACGGGTAACGGTGAGGCAGGTATTCGCGAATCTCGTTGATGTCCATCATTTCGGGGGGGAAGCCTGTAATAAGAATAGGGAGCGCAGGTGCTGACCACACGCTCCTTTTGCAGTCCAAAGAGGAGCCAGCTAGCGACTGTTCACTCTTGCTCAGGGAATGGTATCAGCCTTCTGATGTCGGCTGGCCACCTGAGGTCACGGTATCGACGCGTTTTTCCAGCTGCTGGAGACGCTTGGCCATGTCGTCCAGGTGGCGGATACGCGCGGCGCTCTTGCGCCATTCAGCCAGTGGCTGCATGGCAGTGCCGGAAGAATAGGCACCCGGTTCGGTGATCGAACGGGTCACCATGGTCATCCCAGACACGAAAACGTTATCACAGACATCGATATGACCCACCATGCCGACACCTCCGGCAATGGTGCAATGCTTGCCGATGCGCGTGCTGCCGGAAATCCCGACGCATGCAGCCATGGCCGTATGCTCACCGATCTGCACGTTGTGGGCGATCTGGATCTGGTTGTCGAGCTTGACCCCATCAGCGATGCGCGTATCCGACAGTGCCCCGCGATCGACCGCAGTGTTGACACCGATTTCCACATCGTCGCCGATGGTAACACCACCGATCTGGGCAATTTTGCGCCACACGCCCTTCTCGTTGGCAAAACCGAAGCCTTCACCGCCAATCACGGCACCTGACTGGATGACCACACGCTTGCCGATGGTCACATCATGGTACAGGGTGACCCTCGGGGCCAGCCAGCCGCCCTCACCGATCACGCAACGGGCACCGACCACACAGTGTGCACCCACACTGACATTGGCCGCGATGCGCGCACCGCTTTCGATGACCGCGAACGGCCCGATGCTGGCACTGGCATCCACCTGCGCGTCCTCGGCCACCACGGCGCTGGGATGAATACCCGCCACAGCCTTGGGTTTGGGGTCGAACAGGTGGGAGATGCGCGCGTAGGCCAGATACGGGTCGGCGACGATCAGCGCATTGCCGGCAAAGCCTTCGGCGTCCGCTGCCTTCAGCAGCACCGCAGCCGCCTGGCTGCTATCCAGGAACTTGCGGTACTGCGGGTTGGCGAGGAAGCTCAACTGACCTGGGCCAGCCTCCTGCAAGGTGGCCAGCCCGGTAATCTGCAGCGCCTCGGGCCCCTTGAGAGTGGCGCCGAGGGCCTCGGCCAACTGGCCTAGCGTCATGGTCACGGTCATATCAACGGGCTTGGTTCATGCGCTCGATGACCTGGCGGGTGATGTCGTACTGAGGCTTGACATCGATGACCGCGCCACGCTCGAGGACCAGGTCGTAACCACCTTTCTTGATCACTTCCTCGACAGCGCCATCCAGCTTCGGCTTCAGTTGCTTGAGCATGTCGCGGTCAGCAACGGCCTTGGCTTCGTTCAGTTCCTTGGACTGGAACTGGAAGTCACGGGCCTTCTGCTTGAACTCGAGTTCCAGGCGCTCGCGCTCCTGCTGCTGCATCTTGTCGCCGCCCTTGATCAGACGGTCCTGGATGCCCTTGGCGCTGCTTTCCAGGCTTTTCAGCTTGGTCAGTTGCGGGCCGAACTTCTTCTCGGCATCCACCGCGTATTTCTTGGCGGCGTCCGACTCCAGCAGGGCCATCTGATAGTTCAGGACGGCAACCTTCATTTCGGCGAAAGCCGGGGTGGCGACAAGCGCCGCGGCCACTACGGCCAGTTGGGTCAACTTACGCACGATGCACTCCTGGATAAACCGTTGTCATTAAGCGAGGGCCGACCTCAGAAGGTCTGGCCCAGAGAGAATTGGAACACCTGGGTGTCGGCATCGTCCGGCTTCTTGACCGGCATTGCCAGGCTGAAGCTCAGCGGGCCCAGTGCGGTGATCCAGGTCACGCCCAGGCCGACCGAGCTGGCCATACCCGAGAAACCGACCTTCTCGCAATCAGGCTGGTTGCCGCAATTGGTGTCGAACACGTTACCCACATCCCAGAACACGGACGTGCGCAGCGAACGCTGATCCTTGACGAATGGCAGCGGGAACAGCAGCTCCACACCACCTTGTACCAGCACGTTGCCACCAAACGGCAACGGATCCTGGTCCGGGTCGGCGATGGTGCCTGGCTTGCCACCGTTGGCCTCGCCGCGGCTTGGGGTACTGCGTGGGCCCAGGCTGCTGTCCTTGAAGCCACGGACGGAGTTGAAGCCACCCGCGAAGTAGTTCTCGTAGAACGGCAGGCCGGAGGTGCTGCCGTAACCATCACCATAGCCCAGCTCGGTGTGCAGGCGCAGGGTGTAGTCGTTGGTAATCGGCTTGAACAGCTGGCCGCGGTAGTCGAGCTTGAAGAACGACAGGTCGCTGCCCGGAATGGTGGATTCCAGGGTCAGGCTTTGCGAGTGACCACGGGTCGCCAGCACGCCTTTGTTCAGGGTCGACTCCGACCAGCCGATCGAGGCCTTGAAGTTCAGGAAGCTGTCGCCTTCCTCTTCGAGGAAATCGAAGATCTCGTCAACGGTGTACTTGCCGGTCTTGATCTTGTCCTGCTGCACGCTCAGGCCATAGGTCAGGCGCGAGGTCTCGCTGATCGGGTAGCCGAGGCTGACGCCTGCACCATAGCTGTCCACCGCGTAGCTGGCCACGTCGACGTCGAGGTCGTCGTAGTCGGTGCTGCGGTAGAAGGCGTTGTAGCCCAGGCTCACGCCATCGGCAGTGAAGTAGGGGTCAACGAAGCCGAAGTTGTAGCGGGTCTGGTATTCCGAACGGGTCAGGCCGATGGATACCTTGTTACCGGTACCGAGGAAGTTGCTCTGGCTGATCGAGCCACCGAGGATCAGGCCGGCGCTCTGGGCGAAGCCGACGCTGGCGGTAATCGAGCCGGAGGCCTGTTCCTCGACGCTGTAGTTGACGTCGACCTGGTCGTCGGTGCCCGGCACCGGCGGGGTCTCGACGTTCACTTCCTTGAAGAAGCCCAGGCGTTCCAGGCGGGTCTTGGACTGGTCGATCAGGTAGGTCGAGGCCCAGCCGCCTTCCATCTGGCGCATTTCGCGACGCAGCACTTCGTCTTCGGTCTTGGTGTTGCCGCGGTAGTTGATGCGGTTGACGTAGGCACGCTTGCCCGGGTCGACCACGAACATGATGTCGACGGTGTGGTCTTCATCGTTCGGCTGCGGCACGCCGTTGACGTTGGCGAAGGTATAGCCTTCGTTACCCAGGCGGCGGGTGATCAGCTCGGAGGTGCTGGTCATCACCTTGCGCGAGAACACCTGGCCAGGCTGCACCAGCAGCAGCGACTTGACCTGGTCTTCCGGCACCTTCAGGTCACCGGACAGCTTCACGTCGCGGACGGTGTACTTCTCGCCTTCGTTGATGTTGACGGTGATGTAGACGTGTTTCTTGTCCGGCGTGATGGACACCTGGGTGGAGGCGATGTCCATGTTGATGTAGCCGCGGTCCAGGTAGTAGGAACGCAGGCGCTCCAGGTCACCGGAGAGCTTTTCGCGGGCGTACTTGTCGTCGTTCTTGAAGAACGACAGCCAGTTGGTGGTCTTCAGCTCGAACAGCTGCGCCAGGGTCTCGTCGTCGAACACGTTGTTGCCAACGATGTTGATGTGCTGGATGGCGGCGACGGTGCCTTCGTTGATCTTGATCTTCAGCGCCACGCGGTTGCGCGGCTGCGGCACCACCTCGGCGTCGACCTCGGCCGAATAGCGGCCCTGGGCCACGTACTGGCGCTGCAGCTCGTTACGCACACCTTCGAGGGTGGCACGCTGGAAGATCTCGCCTTCGGCCAGGCCGGATTGCTTCAGGCCTTTCATCAGGTCTTCGGTGCTGATGGCCTTGTTGCCTTCGATCTCGATGCTCGACACCGACGGGCGTTCGACCACGTTGATGATCAGGACATTGCCATCGCGGTTCAGCTGAATGTCCTGGAAGAAGCCGGTCTTGAACAGGGAACGGGTCGACTCCACCAGTCGGCGGTCATCGGCCTGGTCGCCGACGTTCAGCGGCAAGGCACCGAAGACACTGCCGGCGGAAACCCGCTGCAGGCCATTGACGCGGATATCGGAGATGGTGAAGGACTCGGCGTGAACTTCAGCGATCATCAGTGCGGACATGACCGCAGTTAGCAGCAGACGTTTCATGAAGTCCTTTTATTCCAACTGGCAATAAACAGCCCGCCGCGACAAGACGGCAGGTTTCGCAATTGAGCGAAGCTTTATAGTCGACCCAGATCGTTGATCAGGGCGAGCAACATCACCCCTATGACCAAACTGATACCGATCTGGACCCCCCAACCTTGCACCCGATCCGACAGCGGACGACCGCGCACCCACTCGACCAGGTAAAACAGCAAATGCCCCCCATCCAGAACCGGGATGGGCAGCAGGTTAAGAACCCCCAGGCTTATGCTCAGGTAGGCCAGGAAATTCAGGAAATCCCCCACGCCGGACTGGGCTGAAGCGCCCGCCACTTTAGCAATGGTTATCGGTCCGCTCAAGTTTTTTACCGAGAGCTCCCCGAACAGCATTTTCTTCAGCGATTCAAGGGTCAGGACGCTCATGTTCCAGGTGCGTGACAAGCCCTCACCCACCGCATCCAGCGGGCCGTAGCTGACTTCGCGGAGCATGTTGGCAGGCCATTCGCCACCTTTTACCCCGGCGCCCAGATAGCCACCGGCCGCCTTGCCCTCGCCCTTGCGCGCCAGGGTGACCGGGATGTCCAGCACAGCACCATCGCGCTCGACGCGCACCACAACCTTGGTTTGCGGGCGGGCCCGCACGGCATCGACCACCTGCTGCCATTCGCTTACTGCCACGCCATCGAGCGCCAGCAGCTTGTCACCGGTTTTCAGGCCCGCAGCGGCAGCCGGCCCCTTCGGATCGATCTCGGCCAACACCGGCAAGATCGCCGGGCGCCAAGGGTGCAGCCCAAGGGACTGGATCGGGTCCGGTTCGTCGGCGCCCTTGAGCCAGCTGTCCAGCTTCACCTGCAGCTGGCGCTCGGCGCTGGCGCCCTCTTCACGCACGCCAACCTGCAAGGTGCCGCTCTCGCCCAGGCGGCGAACCAGTTGCAGGTTGACCGCAGACCAACCATTGGTCGGCTTGCCGTCGATGGAGACGATTTCCTGACCTGCGGTCAGGCCTGCCGATGCTGCCAGGCTGCCCGCATCGACCGCGCCGATCACCGGGCGGATCTGCTGGGTACCCAGCATCGCCAGCACCCAGAAGAACAGGATGGCCAGCAGGAAGTTGGCAACCGGGCCCGCCGCGACGATCGCGATGCGCTGGCGTACGGTCTTGCGGTTGAACGACTGCTCGATCAGCGCCGGCGGCACGTCACCCTCGCGCTCGTCGAGCATCTTGACGTAGCCACCCAGCGGGATCGCCGCGACCACGAACTCGGTGCCATGGCGGTCATGCCAGCGCAGCAGCGGCGTGCCGAAGCCCACCGAGAAGCGCAGCACCTTGACACCGCAGCGGCGTGCCACCCAGAAGTGGCCGAATTCATGGAAAGTGACCAGTACACCCAAGGCTACGAGGGTGCCGATAATCATGTAGAGCGCTGTCATATCCATCTCCGAATGATGTTCAGCGGGCTGGCATCATGCCCAGCCCCCTCGTGAACCGTGGCGGGCCTGCATCAGCGACCGTGACGCCTCAGCCACTCACGGGAAAGCTCCCGGGCACGCTGGTCGGCGGCGAACACCGCGTCCAGCGACGGCAGCGGTACGACGGGCTCCTGATCGAGCACCTGTTCGATCATACCCGCGATCTCCGGGAAGCGGATACGCCGCTGGAGAAATGCCTCGACTGCGACCTCGTTTGCCGCATTGAGCACGGCCGGTGCGCTGTTGCCGGCCTCGGCAGCCTGCCGCGCCAGGCGCAGGCAAGGGAAGCGCTGTTCGTCGGGCGCCTGGAAGTCCAGACGGGCGATGGCGAACAGGTCCAGCGGCGCCACCCCGGAATCGATCCGCTCGGGCCAGGCCAGGGCGTTGGCGATGGGTGTGCGCATGTCCGGGTTACCCAACTGCGCCAGCACCGAACCGTCCACATAATCCACCAGGGAGTGGATCACGCTCTGCGGGTGCACCACCACCTCGACCTTGGCCGGTGCGGCATCGAACAACCAGCAGGCCTCGATCAGCTCCAGGCCCTTGTTCATCATGCTGGCCGAATCCACGGAAATCTTGCGCCCCATGGACCAGTTGGGGTGCGCGCAGGCCTGTTCCGGGGTGACGTCCAGCAACGCCTCGACGGGCGTCTCGCGGAACGGGCCACCGGAGGCGGTGAGCAGGATCCGGCGCACGCCGACGGCACTCAGGCCGCGCGCGTAGTCGCCGGGCATGCACTGGAAGATCGCATTGTGCTCGCTGTCGATCGGCAGCAGCACGGCGCCACTGCGCCGCACCGCCTCCATGAACAGCGCGCCGGACATCACCAGCGCCTCCTTGTTGGCCAGCAATACCTTCTTGCCCGCCTCGACCGCCGCCAGGGTGGGGCGCAGGCCGGCGGCGCCGACGATGGCCGCCATCACCGCGTCCACTTCCGACGCAGAAGCCACCTGGCACAACCCGGCCTCGCCTTCCAGCACCTCGGTGGCGCAACCTGCCGCAACCAGGCTTTCGCGCAGTCGCGCTGCCGCTTCGGCATTCGGTACCACGGCGAATGTCGGCCGATGGCGCACGCACAGCGCAAGCAATTCGTCGATACGCGAATAGCCACTCAGGGCGAACACCTGATAACGGTCGGGATGGCGCGCGATAACATCCAGCGTGCTCAGGCCGATGGAGCCGGTTGCCCCGAGCACGGTAATACGCTGCGGACGGCTCACATCACACCCCATTCGGCAGCCCACAGCAGCACGGCGAAAATCGGGATCGCCGCAGTCAGGCTGTCGATGCGGTCGAGCACCCCACCATGGCCAGGCAACAGGTTGCTGCTGTCCTTGATACCGGAACGGCGCTTGAACATGCTTTCGGTCAGGTCACCGACCACCGAAGACATGACCACCAGGGCTGCACTCAGCAGGCCCAGCAGAATCTGGCCGAAGCCCCAGTCGCGACTGATTCCGACCACCAGGGTAATCACCAGGCTGACCGCCAGGCCGCCATACACGCCCTCCCAGCTCTTGCCAGGGCTGACCTGAGGCGCCAGCTTGCGCCTGCCGAAGGCACGGCCAGAGAAGTACGCGCCAATATCGGCAGCCCACACCAGCACCATGACCGACAGGATCAGCCAGTTACCCAGCGGCCAGTGCTTGAGCAGCACCAGACCCTGCCAGGCCGGCAGCAAAACCAGCAGGCCGATCAGCAACCGGCAGGCTGCACTGGCCCACAGCTCGCTACTACGTGGATAGGTAAGCACCAGCCAGGTGGCCAACCCCCACCAGATCACCGCAGCGCCCAGCACCCAGGGCGCCAGCTCCGGAAGGATGTACAGCAGCATCAGCGCTCCGGCGACGACCACGGCATAGGCGATGCGCAGCGGCTGGGCCATGAGCCCGGCCAGACGCGCCCACTCCCAGGCGCCGAGGGTCACCACGAAGCCGATGAACAGGGCGAAGTCCCCACCGTTGAGCAGGAAGAAGCCACCCAGCGCGATCGGCAGCAGGATCAGCGCGGTAATGATGCGTTGTTTAAGCATTAAGCACGAGCTCCAGCCTCGACCTGCTCGCTGGTCTTACCGAAGCGGCGCTGGCGCGAAGCGAAATCGGCCAGGGCGGTGCGCATGGCCTCGTGTTTGAAGTCCGGCCAGTACAGGTCGGAGAAGTACAGCTCGGCGTAGGCCAGCTGCCACAACAGGAAGTTGCTGATGCGGTGCTCGCCACCGGTGCGGATGCACAGGTCCGGCAGCGGCAGCTCGCCGGTTGCCAGGCAGGTCTGCAGCAGGCCCGGGGTGATGTCTTCCGGGCGCAGGTGCCCGGCTTGCACTTCCCGCGCCAGCCGCTGGGCAGCCTGGGCGATGTCCCACTGGCCACCGTAGTTGGCCGCTATCTGCAGGATGAAGCGGTTGTTGCCGGCGGTCAGCGCCTCGGCCTCGCGCATGGCGGCCTGCAGCTCGGGATGGAAACGCGAACGGTCACCGATGATACGCAGGCTGATGTTGTTCTCGTTGAGGCGCCTGGCCTCGCGGCGCAGGGCCGAGAAGAACAGCTCCATCAGCGCACCAACCTCTTCGGCGGGACGCTGCCAGTTCTCGCTGGAGAAGGCGAACAGGGTCAGCACCTCGACCCCGGATTCGGCACAGACTTCGATGACCGCGCGAACGGCGTCGACACCCGCCTTGTGCCCGGCAACACCGGGCAACAAGCGTTTTTTCGCCCAGCGGTTGTTGCCATCCATGATGATCGCGACATGACGCGGCACCGAGGACGGTGCCGCTGGCTTGGTCTTTTCCATTAAAAAACCCCGGCCTTAGACGGCCATCAGGTCCTTTTCCTTGGCTTTGAAGGCGGCATCGACTTCAGCAACGTACTTGTCGGTCAGCTTCTGGATCTCGTCAGCGGCGCGACGTTCTTCGTCTTCGCTGATTTCCTTGTCCTTGGTCAGCTTCTTCAGGTCGGCCAGAGCGTCACGGCGCACGTTACGCACGGCCACCTTGGCATCCTCGGCAACGCCGCTGGCCTGCTTGGTGTAGCCCTTGCGGGTTTCCTCGGTCAGGGCCGGCATCGGCACACGGATGGTGGTGCCGGCGCTGGACGGGTTCAGACCCAGGTCGGAGGTGAGGATGGCCTTCTCGATGGCGGCGCTGAGATTCTTGTCGTGGGCGACGATCTTCAGGGTGCGGGCATCTTCGACGGTGATCGCGGCCACCTGGTTCAGCGGCATCTCGCTACCCCAGGCAGTGACCTTGACGCTGTCCAGGATGCTTGGGTGGGCGCGACCGGTGCGGATTGCCGCGAGGTTGCGAGCCAGGGCTTCGATAGACTTGCCCATGCGCTCCTGCGCGTCTTTCTTGATGTCGTTGATCATGCTTGGCCTTCCTCGATCAGAGTACCTTCAGCGCCACCCACCACGATGTTCAGCAGGGCGCCAGGCTTGTTCATGTTGAATACCCGCAATGGCATCTTGTGGTCACGGCACAGGCAGATTGCGGTCAGGTCCATCACACCCAGCTTGCGATCCAGGACCTCGTCGTAGGTCAGGTGATCGAACTTCTCGGCATGCGGGTCCTTGAATGGATCGGCAGTGTACACACCATCGACCTTGGTCGCCTTCAGCACCACGTCGGCATCGATTTCGATGGCGCGCAGGCAGGCCGCGGAGTCGGTGGTGAAGAACGGGTTGCCGGTACCGGCGGAGAAAATTACCACATCCCCGGAGTTGAGGTGGCGAATAGCTTTGCGACGATCATAATGATCGGTGACACCGACCATGGAAATGGCCGACATGACCAGGGCCGGGATGTTCGAGCGCTCCAGCGCGTCGCGCATGGCCAGGCCGTTCATCACGGTGGCCAGCATGCCCATGTGGTCACCGGTGACGCGGTCCATGCCGGCTGCGCTGAGCGCGGCGCCGCGGAACAGGTTGCCACCACCGATCACCAGGCCGACCTGGACACCGATCCCTACCAGCTGGCCAACTTCGAGGGCCATGCGATCCAGCACTTTCGGGTCGATCCCGAAGTCTTCCGAGCCCATCAGGGCCTCGCCGCTAAGTTTGAGCAAAATGCGTTTATAGCGAGGTTGGCGACCACTCACCTGCTGAGCCATTGCGAGTCTCTCCTGCGGCGTACTTTTAGAAAATTCGTGCGGGCTGTTTGCAGCCTGCTAACTGTAGCGTGGCACCGCTTCGGTGCCAGCGGCGACGGGCCTTATAAACCCTTCGCCGTTTTGACAAAGAGGCTGCGCGCGTGAGCGGGCAGCCTCTTTGGGGCGACAGACGGGGCTGTCTTACTGCTTGGCAGCAGCGACCTGAGCGGCAACTTCAGCAGCGAAGTCGTCGACTGGCTTCTCGATGCCTTCGCCTACCTTGAAGTAGGTGAAGGAAACGATTTCAGCACCGGCTTTCTTGGCCAGCTCGCCAACCTTGACTTCCGGGTTCATGACGAAGGCTTGCTCGACCAGCGAGGCTTCGGCCAGGAACTTCGAGATACGACCTTTGATCATGTTCTCGACGATGTTTTCCGGCTTGCCGGCGATCTTGTCAGCGTTCAGCTGCAGGAAGACGCCCTTCTCGCGCTCGATGGCTTCGGCCGATACTTCCGACGGCAGCAGGAACTCAGGGTTCGAAGCTGCAACGTGCATGGCGATGTTCTTGGCCAGATCGACGTCGCCGCCTTTCAGGACAACGGCAGCGCCGATCTTGTTGCCGTGCAGGTAGGCACCGACAACGTCACCTTCAACGCGCACCAGGCGACGGATGTTGACGTTCTCGCCGCACTTGGCAACCAGGGCTTCACGAGCAGCTTCACGCGAGGCGATCAGCGGAGCAGCGTCGGTCAGCTTCTGGGCGAAGGCTTCTTCGATGCTGTCGGCTACGAAAGCCTTGAAGTCGTCTTGCAGGGCCAGGAAGTCGGTCTGCGAGTTCACTTCCAGCAGGACGGCGGATTTACCGTCGGTCTTGACGGCGATAGCGCCTTCAGCAGCGACGTTGCCAGCCTTTTTGGCGGCCTTGATGGCGCCCGAGGCACGCATGTCGTCAATGGCTTTTTCGATGTCGCCGCCGGCCTTTTCCAGGGCCTTCTTGCAATCCATCATGCCTTCGCCGGTACGCTCGCGCAGTTCTTTGACCAGCGCTGCAGTAATTGCTGCCATTTCAAAATCCTCTTGGAAAGTTTTTCAACCATTCCACCCGTTCGTCACGGGCGTTCAATTCTGCAAATCCACTGTGTTTATCTCAGCGGGCCCATGATGCGGGGCCGATGCTGACAGCAGGATTTCAAGGTGGCAAAAAGGGGGCAGAGCCCCCTTTTTGCGTGCCAAGTCGACGCTAGCGTCTAATTACTCGGCAGCAGGTGCAGCCGCTTCTTCAGCGTAAACTTCGGTGCCGCCGGCAACGTTGTTGCGGCCGCGGATGACTGCGTCAGCCATCGAAGTCATGTACAGCTCGATAGCGCGGATGGCGTCATCGTTACCTGGGATGATGTAGTCAACACCTTCCGGGCTGCTGTTGGTATCGACAACGCCGATTACCGGGATGCCCAGCTTGTTGGCTTCGGTGATCGCGATGCGCTCGTGATCAACGTCGATAACGAACAGAGCGTCTGGCAGACCACCCATGTCCTTGATGCCGCCCAGGCTGCGATCCAGTTTTTCCAGGTCGCGGGAGCGCATCAGGGCTTCTTTCTTGGTCAGCTTGGCGAAAGTGCCGTCTTCGGCCTGGGTTTCCAGGTCGCGCAGACGCTTGATCGAAGCGCGGATGGTCTTGTAGTTGGTCAGCATGCCACCCAACCAACGGTGGTCAACGTACGGCGAACCGCAACGAGCAGCTTGCTCGGCGACGATCTTGCCGGCGGAACGCTTGGTGCCGACGAACAGGATCTTGTTCTTGCCCTGGGCCAGGCGCTCTACGAACGACAGAGCGTCGTTGAACATTGGCAGGGTTTTTTCCAGGTTGACGATGTGGATCTTGTTACGCGCGCCGAAAATGTACTTGCCCATTTTCGGGTTCCAGTAACGGGTCTGGTGGCCGAAGTGCACACCGGCCTTCAGCATATCGCGCATGTTGACTTGGGACATGATAGTTCCTTGATAAGTCGGGTTGGGCCTCCACGTATCCCAATGACCAACCCGCGAATTCTGCAACTCGGGGCACCCAGGTCATCGTGTCGACACGTGTGTGGGTTAAGTGCTGACGGGGTCGTCCCCGAAAGCGGCGCATTTTATACCACAGACCGCGACCGAACGGAACCCGGATACTGTTGCGTCCGTCAGCGGTTTTTGCAGCACCCCGGCTTTCGCGCCAGAATGCCAGCTGTAGACAGCAGCATTGCCGCCTTTATCCCGACCGATCGGCGCCCTGCTCTGCTAGAATCCGGCCTTTCCCGTTTGTTCGCGCCGTGCACGGCGCTGTAGAGAGCCTGTAATGACCGTCACCATCAAGACCGCAGAAGACATCGAAAAGATGCGCATCGCTGGCCGCCTGGCCGCCGAGGTGCTGGAAATGATCGAGGAACACGTCAAGCCCGGTGTCACCACCGAAGAGCTGGACCGCCTGTGTCACGACTACATCGTCAACGTCCAGCAGGCCATCCCGGCACCGCTCAACTACAAGGGCTACCCGAAGTCGATCTGCACCTCGATCAACCATGTGGTCTGCCACGGCATCCCCAACGACAAGCCGCTCAAGGACGGTGACACGCTGAACATCGACGTCACCGTGATCAAGGACGGCTACCACGGCGATACCAGCCGCATGTTCCACGTCGGCACCGTGCCGGTATGGGCCGAGCGCCTGTCCAAGGTCACCCAGGAGTGCATGTACAAGGCCATCGAACTGGTCAAGCCGGGCTGCCGACTGGGCGACATCGGCGAAGTGATCCAGAAGCACGCTGAAAAGAACGGCTTCTCGGTGGTACGCGAGTTCTGTGGCCACGGCATCGGCAAGGTGTTCCACGAAGAGCCGCAGATCCTGCACTACGGCCGCGCCGGCACCGGCATGGAGCTGAAGGAAGGCATGACCTTTACCATCGAGCCGATGATCAACCAGGGCAAGGCCGACACCAAGGTGCTGGGCGACGGCTGGACCGCCATCACCAAGGACCGCAAGCTCTCGGCCCAATGGGAGCACACCCTGGTGGTGACCGCGACCGGCTACGAGATCTTCACCCTGCGCAAGGACGACACCATCCCGCGCACCTCGGCCTGACCGCACTCCCACAGGCCACCCCCACGACAGGAACGTGACGCGATGCCCCAGGTGGACCCCGAGCTGTTCGACCGCGGCCAGTTCCAGGCGGAACTGGCCCTCAAGGCGAGCCCCATCGCCGCCTTCAAGAAAGCCATCCGCCAGGCCGGCGAGGTGCTCGACAAGCGTTTCCGCAGTGGCAGCGAAATCCGCCCACTGATCGAGGCCCGCGCCTGGCTCGTCGACAACATCTTGCAACAGGCCTGGAACCAGTTCGACTGGGGTGACCAGAGCGGCATCGCCCTGGTCGCGGTCGGTGGCTACGGGCGCGGTGAGCTGCACCCGCATTCGGACATCGACCTGCTGATCCTGCTGGGTGCTGCCGAACACGAGCAGTACCGCGACGCCATAGAGAGGTTTCTCACCCTGCTGTGGGACATCGGCCTGGAAGTGGGCCAGAGCGTGCGCACCGTCGACGAATGCGCCGAGCAGGCCCGCGCCGACCTGACGGTCATCACCAACCTGATGGAAAGCCGCACCATTGCCGGCCCCGAGGCTCTGCGCCAACGCATGCTTGAGGTGACCAGCACTGCGCACATGTGGCCGAGCAAGGACTTCTTCCTGGCCAAGCGCGCCGAACTCAAGGCCCGCCACCACAAGTACAACGACACCGAGTACAACCTCGAACCCAATGTGAAAGGTTCACCCGGTGGCCTGCGCGACATCCAGACGGTGCTGTGGGTGGCCCGCCGCCAGTACGGCACCCTCAACCTGCACGCGCTGGCCGGCGAAGGTTTCCTGCTGGAAAGCGAGAACGAGCTGCTGGCCTCGTCCCAGGACTTCCTGTGGAAGGTGCGCTACGCCTTGCATATGCTGGCCGGGCGCGCCGAGGACCGCCTGCTGTTCGACCACCAGCGCAGCATCGCCGCGCTGCTGGGCTACAGCGACGACAACCCCAAGCGGGCGATCGAGCAGTTCATGCAGCAGTACTATCGGGTGGTGATGAGCATCAGCCAGCTGTGCGACCTGATCATCCAGCATTTCGAGGAGGTCATCCTCGCCGATGACGACAGCGGCACCACCCAGCCGCTGAATGCGCGCTTCCGCCTGCATGATGGCTATATAGAGGCAGTCAGGCCGAACGTGTTCAGGCGCACACCGTTCGCCATGCTGGAAATCTTCGTGCTGATGGCTCAGCATCCCGAGATCAAGGGCGTACGCGCCGATACAGTGCGGCTGCTGCGCGAACACCGGCACCTGATCGACGACACTTTCCGCACCGATATCCGCAACACCAGCCTGTTCATCGAGCTGTTCAAGTGTGAAATCGGTATCCACCGCAACCTGCGGCGGATGAACCGCTACGGCATCCTTGGCCGCTATCTGCCGGAGTTCGGCCTGATCGTCGGGCAGATGCAGCACGACCTGTTCCACATCTATACGGTCGATGCGCACACCCTCAACCTCATCAAGCACCTGCGCAAGCTGCAATACACCCCGGTGTCCGAGAAATTCCCGCTGGCCAGCAAGCTCATGGGCCGCCTGCCCAAGCCCGAGCTGATCTACCTGGCCGGCCTGTATCACGACATCGGCAAGGGCCGCCAGGGCGACCATTCCGAGCTGGGTGCGGTGGATGCGCAGAAGTTCTGCGAGCGCCACCAGTTGCCGGCCTGGGACAGCCGGCTGATCGTCTGGCTAGTGCTGAACCACCTGGTGATGTCGACCACCGCCCAGCGCAAGGACCTGTCCGACCCTCAGGTAATCAACGATTTTGCCCTGCACGTGGGCGACGAGACACGCCTGGACTACCTGTACGTGCTGACCGTGGCCGATATCAACGCCACCAACCCCAGCCTGTGGAACTCGTGGCGGGCCAGCCTGCTGCGCCAGCTGTACACCGAGACCAAACGCGCCCTGCGCCGAGGCCTGGAAAACCCGCTGGACCGCGAAGAGCAGATTCGCCAGACCCAATCGGCGGCGCTGGATATCCTGGTGCGCGAAGGCACCGACCCAGACGATGTCGAGCAGCTGTGGTCGCAGCTGGGGGATGACTACTTCCTCAAGCACACCGCTGCCGACGTGGCCTGGCACAGTGACGCGATCCTCCAGCAGCCAGCCGATGGCGGGCCGCTGGTGCTGATCAAGGAAACCACCCAGCGCGAATTCGAAGGTGGCACGCAGATCTTCATCTATGCCCCCGACCAGCACGACTTCTTCGCCGTGACCGTGGCGGCGATGTCGCAGTTGAACCTGAACATTCATGACGCGCGGATCATCACCTCGAGCAGCCAGTTCACCCTCGATACCTACATCGTGCTGGACAACGACGGCGGCTCGATCGGCGACAACCCGCAGCGGGTCAAGCAGATTCGCGACGGCCTGACCGAAGCGCTGCGCAACCCCGAGGACTACCCGACCATCATCCAGCGCCGGGTACCGCGCCAGCTCAAGCATTTTGACTTCCCGCCACAGGTGACCATCCTCAACGATGCCCAGCGGCCGGTGACCATCCTCGAAATCACCGCACCTGACCGCCCTGGCCTGCTGGCCCGGCTGGGGCGGATCTTCCTGGAGTTCGACCTGTCGCTGCAAAACGCCAAGATCGCCACCCTCGGCGAGCGGGTGGAAGACGTGTTCTTCATCACCGATGCCGACAACCAGCCGCTGTCCGACCCGCAACTGTGCAGCCGACTGCAGGAAGCCATCGTCCAGCAGCTGCAGGCCGGCCAGGCCAGCGATGCCAGCCCTACCCGCGTGACCTTTTAACGATTAGACGATTGACGAGACCTTGCGCCGATGAACCATGCCTTGACCCAGCTTCAGCCCTACCCGTTCGAAAAACTCCGCGCCCTGCTGGGCAGCGTGAAGCCTGCGGCGGACAAGCGCGCCATCGCGCTGTCGATCGGTGAGCCGAAGCACGAATCGCCGGTGTTCGTCGCCCAGGCCATGGCCGACAACCTCGACAAGCTGGCAGTGTACCCAAGCACCATCGGCCTGCCCGCCCTGCGCCAGGCCATTGGCCAGTGGTGCGAGCGGCGCTTCGGCGTACCGGCCGGCTGGCTGGATGCCGACCGCCACATCCTGCCGGTCAACGGCACCCGTGAAGCGCTGTTCGCCTTCACCCAGGCCGTGGTCAACCGCGCCGATGACGGCCTGGTGGTCAGCCCCAACCCGTTCTACCAGATCTACGAAGGCGCAGCGCTGCTGGCCGGTGCCACCCCGCACTATCTGCCATGCCTGGAAAGCAACGGCTTCAACCCCGACTTCGACGCCGTGCCGGCTGAAGTGTGGAAGCGTTGCCAGATCCTGTTCCTGTGCTCGCCGGGCAACCCCACCGGCGCACTGGTGCCGATGGACACCCTGAAGAAGCTGATTGCCCTGGCCGACGAACATGACTTCGTGATTGCCGCCGACGAGTGCTACAGCGAGCTGTACTTCGACGAGGATGCCCCGCCACCAGGCCTGCTGACTGCCTGTGCGGAACTGGGCCGCAGCGACTTCAAGCGCTGCGTGGTATTCCACAGCCTGTCCAAGCGCTCCAACCTGCCGGGCCTGCGCTCGGGCTTCGTCGCCGGTGACGCCGAGATCATCAAGCCGTTCCTGCTGTACCGTACCTACCACGGCTGCGCCATGCCGGTACAAACCCAGCTGGCCAGTATCGCTGCCTGGCAGGACGAGGCGCATGTGCGTGAGAACCGCGACCAGTACCGCGCCAAGTACGACGCCGTGCTGGATATCCTGCAGCCGGTGCTGGATGTGCAACGCCCGGATGGCAGCTTCTACCTGTGGGCCAAGGTACCCGGCAGCGATGCCGAGTTCACCCGCGACCTGTTCGAGGCCCAGCATGTGACGGTGGTACCGGGGTCGTACCTGTCGCGTGAAGTGGATGGCGTGAACCCGGGCGCCGGGCGTGTGCGCATGGCACTGGTTGCACCGCTGGCCGAGTGTATCGAAGCGGCGGAGCGGATTCGCGAATTCCTGCAGAACCGCTGATTCGACAGGGGCCGTACAACTCTCGAGTGTTGTGCAGTACCTGTAGGAGCGGGTTTACCCGCGAACACCGGCACAGCCGGTGCCATGCACCGCGTCGCCTGATTCGCGGGTAAACCCGCTCCCACAGGGCCGCAAAGCGGCCCCTTGGGGTCTACCTGACTGACCCCAGGTTTGCTTCACTCATATCCAGCTCACCCAGCACCTGCCTCACCACTTCATCCCCCACCAGATGCTGGCGATGCAGTTCATACAGCTCCAGCCGCTGGGCCCGCAGCGCCCGCAGGCGCAAACGCCGCTCCAGCAGGTCCATCTGCTCGGCCAGAGCCTTGGCTTCGGCACTGTCGTTGTAGCTGTCCAGCTCATCGCGGTATTCCGCCATCAAGCGCGCCTTCAACTCGGTCGCCAGGGTCGCCTGGGCGGCATCCTGCGGCGCATTGCTGTCGATCACTTCCTCTGCCTCCAGTGCATGGATCGCCGCCTCGGCCGTGCGTCGCCAGGCCTCCTGCACCTCCTGGTGCAAGCGCTCGTCCGGGCTCTTGGTCACCCCGCGCAGCAACAGCGGCAGCGCGATACAGGCGCTGATCAATGACAACAGGATCACACCGGCCGCAATGAAGATCAGCAAGTCACGCTCCGGGAAGGCCTTGCCTGCTCCCATCAGCAATGGGATCGACATTACACCGGCCAGGGTGACCGCACCGCGCACACCACCCAGGGTCAGCAACCAGCAGGAGCGCGCCGTGGGCATCAGCACCAGCGCCGGCTTGCCGCGCCAGCGGCGTACCACACCGATCGAGCGCCAGATGCTCTGGACCCAGATGAACCGCAGCAAGATCAGCGCCACAAAGATCGCCACCACATCCAGACAGCGCCAGGCCAAGGTCGGCCAGACGGTGGGTTCATGGCTGACCACGGCCTTGATGATGTCCGGCAACTGCAGGCCCAGCAGCAGGAAGATCAGGCCGTTGAAAGCGAACTCCAGCAGCGACCACACACTGCGGTTGAGCAGGCGCGTGCTGGTCTGCCGTGGCAGCAGGTCGAGCCAGCTCTGCATCATGCCGGCGGCCACCGCCGAAAGGATGCCGGACACGCCCAGGCGCTCGGCCAGCACGTAGGCAGCGAACGGCAGCAGCAACATGAACACCACGTGGGTGGCCGGGTCGTCCCAGCCGCGAGCGATCATCCAGGCACGCAGGCGGCCGATCAGCCAGCTCAGGGCCACGCCCACCGCCAGGCCGCCCAGGGCGACCAGTACGAAGCTGAAGCTCGCGTCGGTCAGCGAGAACACCCCGGTGATCGCCGCCGCCAGGGCGAACTTGAAGGTCACCAGGCCCGAGGCATCGTTCATCAGGGCCTCGCCCTGGAGCATGTGCATCAGCGGGGTGGGCAGGCGGTCCTGGGTAATGGCCGAAACCGCCACGGCGTCGGTTGGCGACAACACTGCGGCCAGGGCGAAGGCCACGGGCAGCGGGATGCTCGGCAGCAGCCAGTGAATGAAGTAACCGGCCCCGACCACGGTAAACAGTACAAGCCCCACGGCCAGCGCCACCACCGGCCCACGAATGCGCCACAACTCGCGCTTGGGAATGCGCCAGCCGTCGGCGAACAGCAACGGCGGCAGGAACAGGAACAGGAACAGCTCGGGGTCCAGTGCCACATGCAGGCCCAGTGTCGGCCAAGCGAGCAAGGCACCGGCGGCGATCTGTACCAGCGGCAAGGGCAGCGGAATCATGCGGCCGACCAGCTTCGACACGCTGACCAGCGTCAGCAGGATGAGGACGGTGTAGGCGGACTGCATCCGGGAAAGCTTCCTTTGTGAACCAGAAACGACAACAGGGCGAAACATCGCCATTGAAACAATATGTTAGCGGCGGTGGGCGATTCGGGGCCGCTGCACGATAGTCGCAGGTGGTGGATGAATATGTAACATGATGATACTTGGGCTTGATGACGGCGTAGGCTCGACCCCTTATCGCCCAGCAGATGCATGCCTTGAGCCTTGCAGTGTGTCGGAGACCGAGCGCCGCCCGCGCGGCGCTCGGTCTCCGACACACTGCAAGACCCAAGACATGCACACCCGTGGCGCTCACAGGATCGTTCCCGCATAATCCCGCGACTGAAATCGGAAAACGGAGAAATTGGGGCAGCCTGTGACCCCAATGCACACAATGACCTACACGCTCTACGGCATTAAAGCCTGTGACACCATGAAAAAGGCACGTACCTGGCTCGAAGACCAGGCCATCGCCTACGAATTCCACGACTACAAGGCCCAAGGCATCGACCGTGACAGCCTGAACCGCTGGTGCGAGGAACACGGCTGGGAAGTCATCCTCAACCGTGCCGGCACCACCTTCCGCAAGCTGGACGACGCCAGCAAGGCCGACCTCGACCAAGCCAAGGCCGTCGAGCTGATGCTGGCCCAGCCGTCGATGATCAAGCGCCCGGTGCTCGACCTTGGCGCGCGTACCCTGGTCGGCTTCAAGCCCGACCTGTACGCCGCTGCCCTGGCCTGAGCCCCTACCCTATTTCGCACGAGGTAATCACATGTCCAATACCCTGTTCAGCCTGGCCTTCGGTGTCGGCTCCCAGAACCGCCAGGGCGCCTGGCTGGAAGTGTTCTACGCACAACCGCTGCTCAACCCGAGCGCCGAACTGGTCGCTGCAGTAGCCCCTGTTCTCGGTTACCAAGGTGGCAACCAGGCCATCGCCTTCAGCAACGCCCAGGCCGCGCAACTGGCCGAAGCCGTGAAAGGTGTGGATGCCACCCAAGCCGCCCTGCTGACCCGCCTGGCCGAAAGCCACAAGCCGCTGGTCGCCACCCTGCTGGCCGAAGACGCCGCGCTGACCTCGACGCCAGAGGCCTACCTCAAGCTGCACCTGCTGTCGCACCGCCTGGTCAAGCCGCACGGCGTGAGCCTGGCTGGCATCTTCCCGCTGCTGCCGAACGTGGCCTGGACCAACCAGGGCGCGGTCGATCTGGCCGAACTCGCCGAACTGCAACTGGAAGCGCGCCTGAAGGGTGAGCTGCTGGAAGTGTTCTCGGTGGACAAGTTCCCGAAAATGACCGACTACGTGGTCCCGGCCGGCGTGCGTATCGCCGACACTGCCCGCGTGCGCCTGGGCGCCTACATCGGCGAAGGCACCACCATCATGCACGAAGGCTTCGTCAACTTTAACGCTGGCACCGAAGGCCCGGGCATGATCGAAGGCCGCGTTTCCGCTGGCGTATTCGTCGGCAAGGGCTCGGACCTGGGCGGCGGCTGCTCGACCATGGGCACCTTGTCCGGTGGCGGCAACATCGTCATCAAGGTTGGCGAAGGCTGCCTGATCGGCGCCAACGCCGGTATCGGCATTCCGCTGGGCGACCGCAACACCGTCGAAGCCGGCCTGTACATCACCGCCGGTACCAAGGTGAACCTGCTGGACGAGAACAACCAGCTGGTCAAAGTGGTCAAGGCCCGCGACCTGGCCGGCCAGACCGACCTGCTGTTCCGCCGTAACTCGCTGAACGGCGCGGTGGAGTGCAAGACCCACAAGTCGGCCATCGAGCTGAACGAGGCGCTGCACGCGCACAACTGAGAACCCTTCAACCGCTGCCGGAGCGAGCTTGCTCGCGAACAGCGGATTCTCAGCGTTTGAAATGTTAAGATCGGGTCTGGCACCACGCCAGACCCGATTTTCATTCCAGGCCCCGCGACCATGTTTCAGCCCTCCCCCTGGCGTGCCGATTTTCCCGCCATCGCCGCCCTGCAACGGCAGCACCAGACCTACCTGGACAGCGCCGCCACTACCCAGAAGCCGCAAGCCCTGCTCGATGCCCTGAGCCATTACTACGGCCATGGCGCAGCCAACGTGCACCGTGCCCAGCACTTGCCCGGCGCACTGGCGACCCAGGCCTTCGAAACCAGCCGCGACAAGGTTGCCGCCTGGCTCAATGCGCCGGACTCGCGGCAGATCATCTTCACCCACGGCGCCACTTCGGCGCTGAACCTGCTGGCCTATGGCCTGGAACACCGCTTCGAGGCCGGTGACGAAATTGCCGTCAGTGCCCTGGAGCACCATGCCAACCTGCTGCCCTGGCAACAGCTGGCGCGTCGACGCAACCTGCGTCTGGTGGTGCTGCCGCTGGATGCCCATGGCCGCATCGACCTGGACCAGGCGCTGCAACTGATCGGCCCGCGCACCCGGGTGCTGGCGGTGAGCCAGCTGTCCAACGTGCTAGGCACATGGCAACCCTTACCGGCACTGCTGGCCCACGCCCGCTCCCAAGGCGCGCTGACCGTGGTCGATGGTGCCCAGGGCGTGGTGCATGGCCGCCATGATGTGCAGCAGCTTGGCTGCGACTTCTATGTGTTCTCCAGTCACAAGCTGTACGGCCCGGAAGGCGTGGGCGTGCTGTACGGCCGCAGCCAGGCGCTGGAGCTGCTGCACCATTGGCAGTTCGGCGGCGAGATGGTGCAACTGGCCGAGTACCACAGCGCCAGCTTCCGCCCGGCGCCGCTGGGATTCGAGGCTGGCACGCCACCGATCGCCGGGGTGATCGGCCTGGGTGCGACCCTGGACTACCTGGCCAGCCTAGATGGCCAGGCACTCGAAGCCCATGAAACCAGCCTGCACCAGCACCTGCTGCGCGGCCTGGCAGACCGCGATGGCGTGCGCATCCTGGGGACGCCACAGGCGGCCCTTGCCAGTTTCGTCATCGAAGGCGTGCACAACGCCGACATCGCCCACCTGCTGACCGAGCAAGGCATTGCCGTGCGTGCCGGGCACCACTGTGCGATGCCGCTGCTGAAGGGCTTGGGCCTGGAGGGCGCGATCCGCGTGTCATTGGGGCTGTATAACGACAGCGATGACTTGCAGCGTTTCTTCGAGGCGTTGGATCAAGGCCTGGAGCTGTTGCGATGACCTTGCCCGATCAGGCACGCCAGGCGCTGGAAGCTTTCGAGCAGGGCAAGGGTTGGGAACAGCGTGCGCGGCTGCTGATGCAGTGGGGCGATCGGCTGGAACCGCTGGCTGATACTGAAAAGACCGAGGCCAACCGGGTGCATGGCTGCGAAAGCCTGGTATGGCTGGTGGCCGAGCAGGCCGAGGGTTTGTGGAGGTTCAAGGCCAGCAGCGATGCACGCCTGTTGCGCGGGCTGCTGGCGTTGTTGCTGGTGCGGGTGCAGGGGTTGGCCAGTGAAGAACTTGCCGGGCTCGATCTGCGTGAGTGGTTCACTCAACTTGGCCTGGAGCGCCAGCTTTCGCCGTCGCGCAGCAACGGGCTGCATGCAGTGTTGCAGCGGATGGCAGAGCTGGCGTCCAACTGTTGAATCGGTGCTGGCTTCTTCGCGGGCTCGCCCGCTGCCACAGGATCTTCACCTTTCTTGAGAGAGATGCAGTACCTGTGGTAACGGGCAAGCCCGCGAAGAAGCCCACGCGGTCTATTCAGGCTTGACCCGCTCTGAAGGCCGCCGCGCCCCCGCTACCAGTTTTTCCACCGCCTTGCTCGCCGCCACCATGCCAAAGGTCGCGGTCACCATCATCACCGCGCCAAAGCCACCCGAGCAGTCCAGCCGCACGCCCTCGCCCACGAAGCTTTTCTGCAGGCAAACGCTGCCATCGCCCTTGGGGTAGCGCAGCTGTTCACTTGAGAACACGCATGGCACGCCATAGTTGCGGCTGACATTGCGCGAGAAGTTGTAGTCGCGGCGCAGGGTGGAACGCACCCGCGAGGCCAGCGGGTCGTTGAAGGTCTTGTTCAGGTCGGCGATCTGGATCTGTGTCGGGTCGATCTGCCCACCGGCGCCCCCCGTGGTGACGATGGCGATCTTGCGCCGCCGACACCAGGCTATCAGCGCCGCCTTGGCCATGACGCTGTCGATGCAGTCGATCACACAGTCGAGGTTTTCGGTGATGTACTCGACCATGGTGTCGCGGGTGACGAAGTCAGCGACAGCATGCACCGTACACCCCGGGTTGATCGCCCGCAGGCGCTCGGCCATGACCTCGACCTTGGGCCGCCCCACCTGCCCTTCCAAGGCATGGGCCTGGCGGTTGGTGTTGCTGACGCACACATCGTCAAGGTCGAACAGGGTGATCTCGCCCACGCCACTGCGTGCCAGCGCTTCCGCCGCCCACGAGCCTACCCCGCCAATACCGACCACGGCCACATGGGCCTGGCCCAGACGGTGCAACCCCTGGTCGCCATACAGCCGGGCAACGCCGGCGAAGCGTGGATCTTCTGTGCTCATGTTCATACCCCAAAAAACCGGCGCGCATTATATGCCAGCGGGCCCATGGCCTGCATCGTTAGGAAAGAGACTACCAACCCTGCTTTAATGTCCTATCACTTCGACACATATGGACGACAATGTCTTCACGTAAATTCGGCCTGAACCTGGTCGTGGTCCTGGCCATCGCCGCGTTGTTCACCGGGTTCTGGGCACTGATCAACCGCCCGGTCTCCGCCCCCGCCTGGCCAGAGCAGATCTCTGGCTTCTCGTATTCACCGTTCCGCCTGGGCGAAAGCCCGCAGAAGGGCCAGTACCCCAGTGACGACGAGATGCGCCAGGACCTGGAACAGTTGAGCAAACTGACCGACAGCATCCGGATCTACACCGTGGAGGGCACCCAGGCGGATATCCCGCGCCTGGCCGAGGAATTCGGCCTGCGGGTGACGCTGGGCATCTGGATCAGCCCGGACCTGGAGCGCAACGAACGCGAAATCGCCACGGCCATCCAGCTGGCCAACACCTCGCGCAGCGTGGTGCGGGTGGTGGTCGGCAACGAGGCGCTGTTCCGCGAAGAAGTCACCCCGGAAAACCTGATCAAGTACCTGGACCGGGTACGCGCAGCGGTCAAGGTGCCGGTGACCACCAGTGAGCAATGGCACATCTGGAAGGAAAACCCGCAGCTGGCCAAGCACGTCGACCTGATTGCCGCGCACATCCTGCCGTACTGGGAGTTCGTGCCAATGAAGGATTCGGTCGAGTTCGTGCTCGACCGTGCCCGCGAGCTGAAGCACCAGTTCCCGCGCAAACCCCTGCTGCTGTCGGAAGTCGGCTGGCCGAGCAACGGCCGCATGCGCGGCGGCGCCGATGCCACCCAGGCTGACCAGGCCATCTACCTGCGTACCCTGGTCAACACCCTCAACCGCCGTGGTTACAATTACTTCGTCATCGAAGCCTACGACCAGCCGTGGAAGGCCAGCGACGAAGGCTCGGTAGGCGCCTACTGGGGCGTGTACAACGCCGAACGCCAGCAGAAATTCAACTTTGACGGCCCGGTGGTGGCGATCCCACAATGGCGCGCCCTGGCGGTGGCCTCGGTAGTGCTGGCGATGATCGCCCTGATGGTACTGTTCATCGACGGTTCGGCCCTGCGCCAGCGCGGCCGCACCTTCCTGACCTTCATCACCTTCCTGTGCGGGTCGGTGCTGGTATGGATCGCCTACGACTACAGCCAGCAATACAGCACCTGGTTCAGCCTGACCGTAGGCGTGCTGCTTGCCCTCGGCGCGCTGGGCGTGTTCATCGTGCTGCTGACCGAGGCCCACGAACTGGCCGAGGCAGTATGGATACACAAGCGCCGGCGCGAATTCCTGCCGGTGCAGGCCGATAGCGCCTACCGGCCCAAGGTATCGGTGCATGTGCCGTGCTACAACGAGCCGCCGGAGATGGTCAAACAGACCCTTGATGCACTGGCCGCGCTGGATTACCCAGACTACGAAGTGCTGGTGATCGACAACAACACCAAGGACCCGGCCGTGTGGGAGCCGCTCAAGGCCCATTGCGAGAAGCTCGGCGAGCGCTTCAGGTTCTTCCACGTCGCGCCCCTGGCCGGCTTCAAGGGCGGCGCACTGAACTACCTGATCCCGCATACCGCCAAGGACGCCGAAGTGATCGCGGTGATCGACTCGGACTACTGCGTCGACCGCAACTGGCTCAAGCACATGGTGCCGCACTTCGCCGACCCGAAGATTGCCGTGGTGCAGTCGCCGCAGGACTACCGCGACCAGGACGAAAGCGCCTTCAAGAAGCTGTGCTACAGCGAGTACAAGGGCTTCTTCCACATCGGCATGGTCACCCGCAACGACCGTGACGCGATCATCCAGCACGGTACCATGACCATGACCCGCCGCAGCGTGCTGGAAGAGCTGGGCTGGGCCGAGTGGTGCATCTGCGAGGACGCCGAACTGGGCTTGCGGGTATTCGAGAAGGGCCTGTCGGCCGCCTATGCCCACAACAGCTACGGCAAGGGCCTGATGCCCGACACCTTCATCGACTTCAAGAAGCAACGCTTCCGCTGGGCCTACGGCGCCATCCAGATCATCAAGCACCACGCCAGCGCCCTGCTGCGCGGCAAGGGCAGCGAGCTGACCCGCGGCCAGCGCTACCACTTCCTGGCCGGCTGGCTGCCGTGGATCGCCGATGGCATGAACATCTTCTTCACCATCGGCGCGCTGCTGTGGTCGGCGGCGATGATCATCGTGCCGCACCGGGTCGACCCACCGCTGATGATTTTTGCCATTCCGCCGCTGGCACTGTTCTTCTTCAAGGTCGGCAAGATCATCTTCCTCTACCGCCGCGCGGTAGGGGTGAACCTGAAAGATGCCTTTGCTGCGGCGCTGGCCGGGCTGGCACTGTCGCATACCATCGCCAAGGCGGTGCTGTACGGGTTCTTCACCAGCAGCATGCCGTTCTTCCGCACACCGAAGAACGCCGACAGCCACGGGCTGCTGGTGGCGATTTCCGAGGCGCGGGAAGAGCTGTTCATCATGTTGCTGCTGTGGGGCGCAGCGCTGGGCATCTACCTGGTACAGGGGCTGCCGAGTTCGGACATGCGCTTCTGGGTGGCGATGTTGCTGGTGCAATCGTTGCCTTATGTGGCGGCGCTGGTGATGGCGTTCCTGTCTTCGCTGCCCAAGCCTGGGGAAAAGGCCGCCGAGCCGCAGCAGGCCTGAGATTGCCGGGGGCGCTTTGCGCCCCTATCGCGACACAAGGCCGCTCCTACAGGGGATCGCATCCCGTCAGATATGGCGAGATCGCCTGTAGGAGCGGCCTTGTGTCGCGATGGGCCGCAAAGCGGCCCCATTGGCCTGACGGTTTGATATAAGATAACGCCCTCAGATTTCCCCGCCTTGCCCCGGAGTTCCCCATGACGGCCCCTGCCGAGCTCTCGCCTACCCTTCAACTGGCCTGCGACCTGATCCGTCGCCCCTCGGTCACCCCCGTCGACGCCGACTGCCAGGCGCAGATGATGAACCGCTTGGGCGCCGTAGGCTTCCAGCTCGAGCCGATGCGCATCGAGGACGTCGACAATTTCTGGGCCACCCACGGCAGCCAGGATGGCCCGGTGCTGTGCTTCGCCGGCCACACCGACGTGGTACCCACCGGCCCGGTGCAGCAATGGCAGCATGAGCCGTTCGAAGCGCTGATCGACGCCGACGGCATGCTCTGCGGTCGTGGCGCCGCCGACATGAAAGGCAGCCTGGCCTCCATGGTGATTGCCAGCGAACGCTTCGTGCAGGACTACCCGGACCACCGCGGCAAGGTCGCGTTCCTGATCACCAGCGACGAGGAAGGCCCGGCCCACCATGGCACCAAGGCCGTGGTCGAGCGCCTGAAAGCACGCAACGAGCGCCTGGACTGGTGCATCGTCGGCGAACCCTCCAGCACCACCCTGCTGGGTGACGTGGTCAAGAATGGCCGCCGTGGCTCGCTGGGCGCCAAGCTGACCGTGCGCGGCAAGCAGGGCCATGTGGCCTACCCGCACCTGGCGCGCAACCCGATCCACCTCGCCGCACCGGCCCTGGCGGAACTGGCGGCCGAGCACTGGGACGAAGGCAATGCGTTCTTCCCGCCGACCAGTTTCCAGATCTCCAACCTCAATTCCGGCACCGGCGCCACCAACGTGGTCCCCGGCGAGCTGACCGCGCTGTTCAACTTCCGTTTCTCTACCGAGTCCACCGTCGAAGGCCTGCAGGCGCGGGTGTCGGCGATCCTCGACAAGCATGAGCTGGACTGGTCGATCGACTGGGCGCTGTCGGGCCTGCCGTTCCTTACCGAACCGGGCGAATTGCTGGACGCCGTCTCGGCCAGCATCAAGGGCGTCACCGGCCGCGACACCCAGCCGTCGACCAGCGGCGGTACCTCCGATGGGCGCTTCATCGCCACCATGGGCACCCAGGTGGTCGAGCTCGGCCCGGTCAACGCCACCATCCACCA
The DNA here is from genome assembly GCF_000814065.1 of Pseudomonas sp. C5pp. Lineage (NCBI taxonomy): Bacteria > Pseudomonadati > Pseudomonadota > Gammaproteobacteria > Pseudomonadales > Pseudomonadaceae > Pseudomonas > Pseudomonas sp. C5pp. The sequence continues at coordinate 57,246 of NZ_JWLN01000034.1, forward strand.
GGTGGATGAGCGGATCCTGGCCAGCGATCTCGACCTGCTGACCGAAATCTATTACCAGACCCTGGTCCGGTTGCTCGCCTGATGCTCGCCTGCCCTCTTTGCCAGGCGCCACTGAGCCGGCTCGACAACGGTGTGGTGTGCCCGGCCGGCCACCGCTTCGACCGGGCCCGCCAGGGTTACCTGAACCTGCTGCCGGTGCAGCACAAGAACAGCCGCGACCCGGGTGACAACCAGGCCATGGTCGAAGCCCGCCGCGATTTCCTCGACGCCGGCCACTACGCGCCGGTGGCGCGCCGCCTGGCCGAGCTGGCCGCCGAACGCCAGCCCGGGGCCTGGCTGGACATCGGCTGTGGCGAGGGTTACTACACCGCGCAGATCGCCCAGGCCCTGCCGGCCGCCGACGGCTACGCCCTGGACATCTCCCGTGAGGCGGTCAAGCGTGCTTGCCGCCGAGCGCCCGAGGTTACCTGGATGGTCGCCAGCATGGCCCGCGTGCCGCTGGCCGACGCCAGTTGCCAGTTCATCGCCAGCGTGTTCAGCCCGCTGGACTGGGCCGAGGCCAAGCGCCTGCTCAGCCCGGGCGGCGGCCTGATGCGGGTCGGCCCCACCAGCGGCCACCTGATGGAACTGCGCGAAGTGCTCTACGATGAAGTACGCCCTTACGCCGACGACAAACACTTGGCCCTGGTCCCCGAAGGCATGGCCCATGCCCACAGCGAAACCCTGGAGTTCCGCCTGAGCCTGGCCGCGCCCAAGGCCCGCGCCGACCTGCTGGCCATGACCCCGCACGGCTGGCGCGCCAGTGCCGAAAAGCGTGCCCGGGTGATCGACCAGCCCGAGCCGTTCGAGGTCACGGTTTCAATGCGTTATGACTATTTCGTGCGCCAAGACTGAGCACACCCGGAGCCCTTATGCGCCAACCTGATATCGAGATTTACCTGAAGGACGCCGACGTCGACCACAAGCAGATTGCCGAGTGGCTCGCCCAGGCAATCGGCCCCTGCAGCGAATGGAAGCAGAAAGGCCATACCTTCAAATGCCAGGCCGGTAACATTCCGGTCACCTGGTTACCCAAGGCTGTAGGGAAATGGAACAGCCTGTACCTGGAAAGCGACCAGACGCCGTGGGCCGATGACGTTGCCTGCGCCCGCGCCGCATTTGCCGCACTGGGCGTGGAAGTGCGCTGCGCGCCAGGTGGCTGGGTGGAGGAAGATGGGGAAGAAGATGCCGACCGCTGGGTCCGCATCAGCGCCGACGGTGAAGAGGAAATCACCTGGCGCACCGGAGGTTGATTCCTGTAGGAGCGGCCTTGTGTCGCGAAGGGCCGCAAAGCGGCCCCCTGACAATGGCGGCACGGCACCTGTTGCCGGGGCCGCTACGCAGCCCTTTCGCGACACAAGGCCGCTCCTACACAAGCCGCGTCAGCCGGCCATTACAGCAGAGGCTCAGAGGCCTACCACGTCCTCGGCTTGCAGGCCTTTCTGGCCCTGCACGCAGGCGTATTCCACCCGCTGACCTTCGACCAGGGTACGATGCCCCTCACCGCGGATCGCCCGATAGTGGACGAATACATCCGCACCACCTTCGCGCTGAATGAAGCCATAACCCTTGGCATCGTTGAACCACTTTACATTCCCAGTCTCACGAGACGACATCTGAACTACTCCGGATTTTTATTGTGAAGATCGCCTTGCAGACACAGAGTCCCTCCCTGTGTCGACGCCGCTTGCGCAAATATCTTGCAAGTGGCAGGCCGAGTATATGACACAGAACAAAAAAATTTGATGACCGTCGCGCCGTTCGGCGATTTTTGCTGAACTTGCGCGGATACGGCAGACTAATTGGCTGGATACCCACCTGAAAACCACCCCCAGGGCACACACCCCATGACCCGTTCCCCCCTGCGCCGCCTGATCTTCGGCGCCCTGCGTCGCCTGTTGTACCTGTGGGTGCGCTCCGAGACCATCAACCAGTCTTCCCTCACCCTCAAGCTCGACCGCAGCCGGCCGGTGTTCTATGCCTTGCCCTCGCCCGCGCTCACCGACCTGGTCGTGCTCGACCATGAATGCACCAAGGCGGGCCTGCCGCGCCCGGTGCTGCCGGTGGCGGTTGGCCCGCTGCAGGAACCTGCGGCATTCTTCTACCTCACCCCGGACCCGGACTGGCTCGGCCGCCATGACAAGCGCGGTGCCCCACCCACCCTGGAGCGTCTGGTCGCCGCCGTCAGCCAGCATGCCGAAGAGGATGCGCAGATCATTCCGGTCAGTGTGTTCTGGGGGCAGACCCCGGCAAGTGAATCCAGCCCGTGGAAGTTGCTGTTCGCCGACAGCTGGGCGGTTACCGGGCGCCTGCGCCGGCTGCTGACCGTACTGATCCTCGGGCGCAAGACCCGGGTGCAGTTCTCCGCGCCCATTCACCTGCGCGAACTGGTACAGCACAACAAGGGCCACGAACGCACCGTACGCATGGCCCAGCGCCTGATGCGCGTACACTTTCGCAACCTGAAGACCGCAGTCATCGGCCCGGACATCTCGCACCGGCGCAACCTGGTCAAAGGCCTGATCCACGCGCCCCAGGTGCGCCAGGCCATCGTCGATGAGGCGCAGCGGGAAAACCTGCCGCTGGCCAAGGCCGAAGCCCAGGCCCTGCGCTATGGCAACGAGATTGCCTCGGACTACACCTACACCGCGATCCGCTTCCTCGAAGTAGTGCTGAGCTGGTTCTGGAACAAGATCTACGACGGCATCAAGGTCAACCACATCGAGCAGGTGCAAGGCATCGCACCCGGCCACGAAGTGATCTATGTGCCGTGCCACCGCAGCCACATCGACTACCTGCTGCTGTCGTACCTGCTGTTCCGCAACGGCCTGACGCCGCCGCACGTGGCCGCGGGCATCAACCTCAACATGCCGCTGGTGGGTAACCTGCTACGCCGTGGCGGCGCCTTCTTCATGCGCCGCACGTTCAAGGGCAACCCGCTGTACACCGCGGTGTTCAACGAGTACCTGCACACCCTGTACACCAAGGGCTTTCCGGTCGAGTACTTCGTCGAAGGCGGGCGCTCGCGCACCGGGCGCATGCTGCAGCCGCGCACCGGGATGCTGGCCATTACCCTGCGCAGCTTCCTGCGTTCGTCGCGTACGCCGATCGTTTTCGTGCCGGTTTACATCGGCTACGAGCGCGTGCTCGAAGGCCGCACCTACCTGGGCGAGCTGCGCGGTGCCAGCAAGAAGAAAGAGTCGATCTTCGATATCTTCAAGGTGTTCGGCGCGCTCAGGCAGCGATTTGGCCAGGTGTACGTGAACTTTGGCGAGCCGATCCGCCTGGCCGGTTTCCTCGACCAGCAACAACCCGGCTGGCGCGAACAGGACCACGGCCCGCAGTACCGCCCGGCCTGGCTCAACGCCACCACCACCCGCCTGGGCGAAACCGTTGCCCGCCACCTCAACGAGGCGGCCGCTATCAACCCGGTCAACCTGGTGGCGCTGGCGCTGCTGTCCACCAGCCGCCTGGCCTTGGACGAGCGCGCCCTGACCCGCGTGCTCGACCTGTACCTGGCCTTGCTGCGCCAGGTACCCTACTCGCCGCACACCACCCTGCCCGACGGCGACGGCCAAGCGCTGATCGAGCATGTGCGCGGGATGAACCTGGTGGCCGAGCAGAAGGACGCCCTGGGCCGCATCCTGTACCTGGATGAAGGCAACGCGGTACTGATGACCTATTACCGCAACAACGTGCTGCACATCTTCGCCCTGCCGGCGCTGCTGGCCAGCTTCTTCCTCAGCAGCTCGCGCATGAGCCGCGAACTGCTGGGCCAGTATGTACACGCGCTGTATCCCTACCTGCAGGCCGAACTGTTCCTGCGCTGGACGCCGGAACAACTGGATGCGGTGATCGACCAGTGGCTGGCCGCACTGGTCGAGCAAGGGCTGCTGCGCCAGGACAACGCCATCTACATTCGCCCGGCGCCCAGCTCGCGGCAGTTCGTGTTGCTGACCCTGCTCGCCCGCACTATCACCCAGACCCTGCAGCGTTTCTACATGGCCACCTCGCTGTTGCTCAACAGCGGGCAGAACAGCCTCAGCGCCGAAGAACTGGAAGACCTGTGCGTGATGATGGCCCAGCGCCTGTCGATCCTGCACGGCCTGAACGCCCCGGAATTTTTCGACAAGACCCTGTTCCGCCACTTCATCCAGACCTTGGTCGAGCAAGGCGTGCTGCATGCTGACGCCCAAGGCAAGCTCGGTTATCGCAACAAGCTCGGCGAGCTGGCCGAAGGCGTGGCCAAGCGCGTGCTGTCTGCGGAACTGCGCCTGTCGATCCGCCAGGTGGCATTGCACCGCGATGAGCCTGCGGAGGTTATACAGCGGTAACTTTTCAGGCTGCTCTCAGCCCTTGGGAGGGATCAGGATCACGGTGCTACTTCAGCACATCCCTCTCAAGGAGCACCAAAATGACTCAAATGAAAACGCTGGACGTTGAAATCGTTTCCTCTGGCGATAACACGCTCGCACCGTCCGGCCTGGTTGAATTGAAGCTGATCGATATTTCGAAGGCAGATGCGCGCTCCATCAGCCTTGCCGAGTTGCGTCTGCGCTGTGGCGGCCTGATGCCGATCAATCTACCGCTGACGTTTGATACCAGCCTTATCGACCCACGCCGCAGCTATGCCCTCGCCGCGCGCATCGAGATAGACGGCCAACTGCGCTACATCACCACCAGCCGTCACTCGATAGAACCAGCCACGGTATCGGGTACACAACGGGTGACTGTCGACCAAATTGCCACCGAAAACGGTCGCCAGTTCAGCGACAACCTCGCTGAGTGACTGGCGCCTGTCCCCATGACCGAACCGAGGAAAACCAACATGCTACCCGCCAACTTCATCGAGATCCGCGGGACCGTGCTTGTCCCGTCGTGCATCCATACAGCTGAAGGCGCACCGCACCTTGGCGTACGCGTACAGTTGGGCACGGATGAGAACAAGATCATCCTGGCCGCCTGGGGGTGCCAGACGCTTGGCGTCGCAATGCCTTTCAACTTGCTGCTGGACCGCAATAGCCTGCCGGAAGGTGCCGAACCAACGCTAGTAGCCAGTTATGGTGTTGGCGTCAATGAAGAGCCAAACGGCTTGAGCCTGTCGATGCCACTTGCAATCAACCAGCCTGAGCCAAACCCTCCCATGGTCCTGAGGATACCCGCCCAGCCTGGCGAGCAAAGTCAGCAGCCCCTGTCGCCCGCGATCATCGAGATGAAGAACATCATCGAGATTCCCGAAGAGTTGCTAAGGCCACAGGCGCTGATGACGTTCGGCCTGTATCGGACCCAGGAAGACGGTTACAGCAACAGAAGCTCCAGCTACATTGCCGGTGCCGCCCTGTGGCCGACACAGGGACCTGTGACGCTTACCACGTACCTGGATGGCAACACAGTCAATGACGACGAACCCTTGCATCTGCGCGTGGCCTACTACGACCCACATACCATGACCCCGTACGCCGGGAGAACGCTGCGCGGCCTGACCCTTCAAAGCGTTACCGAACTGGAGGCAATCAGCCTGCGACCGCCGCGCCGCAGCTGAATATTGCGCTTCGCCTTGCTCTCCCCCTCTTTGTCGCATCTTCATCAAGGACCCACCAGAAGAAATCCGCTAAAGTCCCTGGGGTTGGCCACAAGCCAACGCCAAGGACTTCGGAGATACCATGAAAAAGCTCTTTATGCTGTGTTGCGCATCCTTGCTCGCAGCCTGCTCCAGCCACACCCCGTCCAACCAGGCCAGCCTGGATGGCGAAGTCTTCTACCTGCAACGCAGTGCCCTGCCACCGGCCGCCACCCTCAGCGTGGAGCTGCAGGACGTCTCGCTGATGGACGCCCCGGCGGTTACCCTGGCCCGCCAGGCTGGCCCGGTCAAAGGCAACGTACCGCTGCCATTCCACCTCATCTACGACCCGGCCCAGGTCAAGCCAGGCCACCGCTATGCGGTAAGCGCGCGCATCGAGCTGGACGGCAAGCTGCTGTTCATAAACACCGAGCACCACGGTGTCATGCTCGACGGCAGTGACCCTCAGCCCGTGCGGATCAAGGTCGATCCGGTCCGCTGACACCCGTATTCATCTGTTTACAAGGAAAGCTTCATGATCCGCACTTCCCTGCGCTTCACCACCCTGTGTGCCGGCCTGCTGCTGTCGGCCAGTGCCCTGGCCCTGTCGCTGGGCGACCTGACCCAGAAAGACGCCACTGGCGGCCTGAAGGATGCCTTGACCCAAGGCGCACAATTGGCCGTCAAGCAGCTGAGCACCCCGGGCGGCTTCAGCGACAACCCCGACGTGCGCATCGAACTGCCTGGCAACCTGGGCAAGGCCGCCAAGGCGATGAAGATGTTCGGCAAGGGTGAACAGGTCGAGGCCTTGGAAACCAGCATGAACAAGGCCGCCGAGGCTGCCGTGCCGCAGGCCCAGGCGATTCTGGTAGATGCCGTGAAGAACATGAGCGTGACCGATGCCAAGGGCATCCTCGCCGGCGGTGACGACTCGGCCACCCAGTACCTGAACAAGAGCAGCCGCGAGCAGATCCGCGCCAAATTCCTGCCGATCGTCAAGCAGGCTACCGACAAGGTTGGCCTGGCTCAGCAGTACAACAACTTTGCCGGGCAGGCAGTGGCGTTGGGTGTGGTCGATGCCAAGAGCGCCAGCATCGAGAACTACGTGACTGAAAAGGCACTGGATGGCCTGTTCGAGATGATTGCCAAGCAGGAGCAGAGCATTCGTCAGAACCCGGCCGAAGCGGCTACAAGCCTGGCCAAGAAGGTCTTCGGCGCCCTCTGAGGGCCCCCTGGGGGCTGCTTTGCAACCCATCGCGACACAAGGCCGCTCCCACATTGATCGGCGAATGCAGGACCTTTGTGGGAGCGGCCTTGTGTCGCGAAAGGAGGGCAAAGCCCTCCCCTGCGGCCTTCAGCCCTTCTTCACCCTGAACCAAGCCGCATACAACGCCGGCAGGAACAGCAGGGTAAGCACGGTGGCCACGATCAACCCGCCCATGATCGCCACCGCCATCGGCCCGTAGAACACACTGCGCGACAACGGGATCATCGCCAGCACCGCCGCCAGAGCAGTCAGTACGATCGGGCGGAAGCGCCTCACCGTGGCTTCGATGATTGCTTGCCAGCGATCCAGCCCCGCCGCGATGTCCTGCTCGATCTGGTCCACCAGGATCACCGAGTTGCGCATGATCATCCCCGCCAGGGCAATGGTGCCAAGCATGGCGACAAAGCCGAACGGCTGGCGGAATACCAGCAAGAACAAGGTCACGCCAATCAGCCCCAGCGGCGCAGTGAGGAACACCATCACCGTGCGCGAGAAGCTGCGCAGCTGGATCATCAGCAAGCTCAGCACCACCACCACGAACAGCGGCATGCCGGCATTCACCGACTTCTGCCCGCGCTCGGAGTCCTCGACCGTGCCGCCCACTTCCAGCAAATATCCATCCGGCAGCTTGGCACGAATGTCACGCAGGGTCGGTTCTATCTGTTTCACCAGCGTCGCCGGCTGCTCCTTGTCGTAGATATCGGCGCGCACGGTCACCGTCGGCAAGCGGTTACGGTGCCAGATGATGCCCTCCTCGAAGCCGTACTCCAGGGTCGCGACCTGCGACAACGCCACGCTCTGGCCATTGTCGGTCGGCAGTGCCAGGCTGCCGAGGTTGCCCAGCTCGCTGCGTTCCTGCCGAGTGCCGCGCAGCAGGATCTCGATCAACTCGTTGTCCTCGCGATACTGGCTGACCGTGGTGCCGGTCAGCGAGCTTTGCAGGAAGCTCGACAGGTGAGCGGTGCTCACGCCCAAGGCGCGGGCGCGGTCCTGGTCGATTTCGAGGAACACCGCCTTGCTCGGCTCTTCCCAGTCCAGGTGCACGTTCACCACATGCGGGTTCTGGCGCACCTTGTCGGCCACTTCACGGGCCAGCGCACGGGCCTTCTCGATGTGCTCGCCAGTCACCCGGAACTGCACTGGGTACCCCACGGGCGGGCCGTTTTCCAGGCGGGTGACCCGGGCACGCAGGTCGGGGAACTGCTGGTCCATGGTGCTGATCAGCCAGCTGCGCAGGCGCTCGCGGTCTTCCATCGACTTGGCCAGTACCACGAACTGGGCAAAGCTGGCCGCCGGCAGCTGCTGGTCCAGTGGCAGGTAGAAACGCGGCGAACCGGTGCCCACGTAGGCCACAAAATTGTCGATACCTTCCTGCTGCTTGAGCAACGCCTCCAGTTGCTTGACCCGCTCGGCGGTGTTGGCCAGCGAGGCACCCTCGGCCAGTTTCAGGTCGACCATCAACTCCGGGCGCCCTGAGGCCGGGAAGAACTGCTGGGGCACGAAACGGAACAGCAGGATACTGCCGACAAAGGCGGCAATGGTCAGCAGGATCACCGTCTTGCGCCGCCGCACGCACCACTCCACCACACGCCGTACACGATGGTAGAACGGTGTGGCGTAAGGGTCTGGCGCGTGGCCGTCCTTGCCATGACGGGAGGCATGCAGCTTGGCCAGGTCCGGCAGCAGGCGCTCGCCCAGGTAAGGCACGAATACCACGGCGGCCACCCAGGAGGTCAGCAAGGCAATGGTCACCACCTGGAAAATCGAACGGGTGTACTCGCCCGTACTGGAGGCCGCCGTGGCAATGGGCAGGAAGCCCGCCGCCGTGATCAGGGTGCCGGTAAGCATCGGGAACGCGGTGCTGCTCCAGGCGTAGCTGGCCGCCTTGAGGCGGTCGTAGCCCTGCTCCATCTTGATCGCCATCATCTCCACGGCAATGATCGCATCATCGACCAACAAGCCCAGGGCCAGCACCAGCGCGCCGAGGGAGATCTTGTGCAGGCCGATACCGAAGTAGTGCATGGCGGCGAAGGTCATGGCCAGCACCAACGGGATGGCCAGCGCCACCACCAGCCCCGTGCGCAGGCCCAACGAGAAGAAACTCACCAGCAGCACGATGACCAGCGCCTCGACCAGCACCTGGACAAACTCGCCCACGCCGGCCTTGACCGCCGCCGGCTGGTCCGAGACCTTGCGCAGTTCCATGCCGGCCGGCAGGCTGCGTGCCAGGCGCTCGAACTCGCTTTCCAATGCCTTGCCCAGCACCAGGATGTCGCCGCCGTCCTTCATCGAAACCGCCAGGCCAATGGCATCCTCGCCCATGAAGCGCATGCGCGGTGCGGGCGGGTCGTTGAAGCCGCGGTGCACCTCGGCCACATCGCCGATACGGAAGGTGCGTTCAGCTATGCGGATGGGGAACTGGCGGATCTGCTCGACGCTGTCGAAGCGCCCGCTCACCCGCAGTTGCAGGCGCTCGCTGGGCGTTTCGAAGAAACCGGCGGTGCTGACCGCATTCTGCTCCTGCAGGGCCTGCTGCACGGCCTCCAGCGGCACGCCAAGGGTGGCCAGCTTGACGTTGGATAGCTCGATCCAGATTTTCTCGTCCTGCAGCCCGATCAGCTCGACCTTGCCCACGTCCTTGACCCGCTGCAACTGGATCTGGATACGGTCGGCATAGTCCTTGAGCACCGCGTAGTCGAAGCCCTCACCGGTCAGTGCATAGATATTGCCGAAGGTGGTGCCGAACTCGTCATTGAAGAACGGGCCCTGGATCTCCGGCGGCAAGGTGTGGCGGATGTCCGCGACCTTCTTGCGGATCTGGTACCACAGCTCGGGGATGTCCTTGGAATGCAGCGAGTCGCGGGCCATGAAGGTGACCTGCGATTCGCCCGGGCGGGAGAACGAGACGATCCGCTCGTACTCGCCGGTTTCCATCAGCTTTTTTTCGATGCGCTCGGTGACCTGACGCGACACTTCCTCAGCGGTGGCACCGGGCCACAGGGTACGAATGACCATGGCCTTGAAGGTGAACGGCGGGTCCTCACTCTGGCCGAGCTTGGTGTAGGACATGGCGCCAATGGCCGCCAGCAGGATCATCAGGAACAGGACGATCTGGCGGTTGCGCAGCGCCCAGGCAGAAAGGTTGAAACCCATCGGGACTTACTCCTTGGCCGTCAGGTTCACTACGCGGTTGGTACGGTCCACGGGGCGTATCTCCTGGCCCTCGCGCAATACATGGCCACCCGCGGCGACAACCCAGTCGCCGGGGGCGAGGCCTTCGAGCACGGGTACGCTGTCGGCGCCGTAGGGCCCCAGGCGCACCACTGCCCGCTCCAGGCGGCTGTCCTTGTTGACCCGCCAGACGTAGGCCTGGCCGTTTTCCGCTGTGACTGCCGACAGGGGCACCGCCAACGGGATCAGCCCTTCGTGGGCGATGAACACCCGGGCGCTCTGGCCCAGCTCCGCCGGGGTGTCGGCCGAGGTAAAGGCGATGCGGGCAGCGAAAGTGCGCGAACGTGGGTCGGCAGCCGGTGACAGCTCGCGGATACGCCCCTGGAAGCGCTCCTGCGGGTGCGACCATAGCTCCACGCTCACCGGCTGGCCCACGGCAAAGCGGGCGAACTGCTGCTCCGGCAGGCCGATGGCGACTTCCCGCTCGCCATCTGCGGCCAGGGTGAACACGGTCTGCCCTGCGCCGACCACCTGGCCCACTTCCACCTGGCGCTTGGCGATCACCCCGGCCTGCGGGGCGCGCAGCACAGCATATTCAGCCTGGTTGCCAGCCACGTCGAACTCGGCCTTGGCCTGTTTCAGCCGGGCCAGGCCGGCACGGTAGAGATTTTCGGCGTTATCGAACTGGGAATGGCTGACCATTTGCCGGTCCAGCAGCTTCTGGTAGCGATCGCGCTCGGCGCGCACCAGCGACAGGTTGGCCTCGGCGGCTGCCAGCTGGGCACGGTTGGCCTCCAGTTGCAGGCGCACATCCTGCGGGTCCAGTTCGGCCAGCGGCTGGTCGGCCTTTACCCGCTGCCCCTCCTCGACCAGGCGCTTGCTGACCTTGCCGCCTATGCGGAAAGCCAGTTCCGGCTCGAAGCGTGCACGCACTTCGCCGGGGTAACTGTCGGCAGCGGCTTCGGCCGGCTGCGGCTGCACCACCAGCGCCGGGCGTGGCGCAGCCGGTGGGGCGGCTTCCTGGCCGCACGCCGCCAGCAACAGCGTGGCAGCGGCAGACAGAGCAATGAACAAGGCATGGCGCAACATGATGAATCCTTTCGCGGAGGGCACATTCAATATTTGTACTGGAGAGTATATTAAGTCAGGCAATGGATGCCGGGAAGAGGTTGCAGCCGAATACGGCAGGCGTGCGTTGAACGGCATGTGACCGTGCGCCTTCGGGCTCCCGGCGCCAGGGCCATATAGTCCGATACTCCCAGTCCGCCTAGGAGTATCAGCCGATGCGCAGCTCATGGCGCTTCGCCATAGTGGAGGTCTATTACAGAGGCCTGTGGTCAGGCCTCGACAACCGGCAGTGCTTGGGAGAGAGCCATGACTATCCGCAAGAAGAATGCCTCGCCAACAGACAAACACGGCAGCTCCACCGGGGATGACCTACCCCCGATCTCCTCACCAACCGTTACCACCGACCAGAGCGACTACAGCCCTGGCAGCACCGCCATCGTCACGGCCAGCGGCTTCGCGGCTGGCAGCACGGTCGCATTCGAGGTGGACCATGTCACTGACGCCGGTGCGGACAAGCTGTGGGGCACCCCCGACGATGTCCTCGCTACCAGCTCCGGTGAGGGTCACACCCCTTGGTACGTGACCGACGGCGGCGCTGGCGATCTCGACGGCGAAGTCAACGGCAGCATCACCACCTCGTGGTACATCAACCCCGACGACTCGGCCGGCGCCACCTTCCTGCTCAGCGCGACAGCTGCGGGCGCCGACCAGGTCTTCGGCAGCGCCGATGATGTGAGGGCCACGGCCTCGTTCACAGACAGCGCGCCGATCATCACCGCGACCGGTGTGAGCGTGACGCTGGACGAAACGGCCTCATTGCAGAACGGCACAGCTACACCAACCCCGACTTCGGATGCCGACGACAACGACATCCTGGTGGCGTCCCTGCCCTCCGCATTCTCGACCCGCTTGACCACACTGGGGGCCGGTACCCCTGCTGGTGCCGCCTTGAGCGGCTATACCGGCGCCGTCGGCAACACCGGGAGCAATGCGTTCAGCATCACCCCGGTACCGGGAGGCAGCATCACCGACATCAGCTTCACCGACAGCCTTGGCGCGCCCCTCAATGGCTTGGACAGCGGGCTGGATACCCTCGATGGCGTCGACATCCTGCTCTACACCGATACCAACAACAACATCGTGCTGGGCCGGGCTGGCGGGCCAACAGGCGCGATCATCTTCGCGGGCTATATCGAAGAAACCGGATCGCCCGTCAGCGGCGGCAAGATCTGGACGGTGGAATACCAACCGCTGAAGCATCCGGACACGAGCAACCCCGACGACGCACTCAATCTGCTGAACAAGGTGTTCATCGGCACCAGTCAGGACCTGGTATTCAGCCTGGCCAACGCCCCCTCCGGCCAGAACCTGTTCCTGATGTTCACCACCGCGAACCCGACCGTCGTCAATGACGGTGGCATCCTGCGCATCACCGACCCGACGATCATCGCCACCGGGAAGGACCCGGCCGACCAGTCGAGCGGTGCCAACATCACCACGGGCGATACGATCAATACCAGCCAGGCGGGCGGCCCGACCACCTTTGGCACCAACAACCAGATGATCGTGGAACAGGAAGGTATCCGTTTTACCTTCGTCACCGGCGCCCGGCAGGATGTGACCATTCCCAACCTTGACCAGAACGAAGCGGATATCGAAGCTAACGTCGACTTCACCGCCGTCTTCAATGCGAAGTCGGCCACGTTCGATGTGGTGCAGTTGCAAAGCGGCAAGAGCGCCGTGGTCAGGATCAGCGCCTTCAGCACCGCAGCTGAACCTGGCGTGAATTTCGTCAATGGCTACGCCAACGATGCGTCGGTGGAAATCACCAACGTTCGCGTCATCAATATCGCCACCGGGCAAGTGGTCGAGAACTCGGATGGATCGGTGAATGACCCGAGCATCGTCATCAGCTTTGCTTCCGGCGTCGCCACCCTCACCGGCATCAAAGCCGGCCAGAAGATCGAGTACACCACCACACAGGATCACAACCGCGTACTCGTCGAGAACGGGGCCGCCGTCGACGCCAAAGGCAATGAACATGCCGACTTCGATATCGGCGGTTTCATGCTACGCCAGGTCTCTACCGCAACCGCCGAAATTGGCTCCAAAATGAGCTTCGAAGACGATGGGCCCAGTATCAGCGCCACGGGTACGGAACCGGTCCTGACCGTCGATGAAACGGACCTGACGACCAACGCCACGCAAAGCTTCGCCGCCAACTTCACCTCGGCCTTCGGTGCCGACGGCGCCGGTACGCTCACCTACGCCCTGGGCGTGGTGGCCGGCGCATCCGGCCTGATCGACACGGCCACCGGCGAGGCCGTCAACCTCTCGCTCAACGGCACCGTGGTTGAAGGCCGCACGGCCACCGGCAACCTACTGGTGTTCACCGTCAGCGTCGCCAGCAACGGTTCCGTCACCCTCGACCAGCTTCGCGCCATCGTCCATTCCGACACCAGCAACCCCGATGACTCGAAGACCCTGACCTCCGACAACT
>NZ_JWLN01000035.1:0-67043 GCF_000814065.1 Pseudomonas sp. C5pp
TACTGCATAGGCCTCGAGATTTGTGGGGCAGCTTAGATCCATGTGGGAGCCTTGCTTGCTGGCGATAGGGGCAGCCCAGGCGACACATAAATGAAGCCTTAGTGCAAAGTCCTAGGCTCAGTGGGCATCTGTACCTGGACCAATGCGGACTCAAGCAAAGCTCGCAGCGTCTCCAGTTCATGCATCGAGGTCATCATCAAAATCGACGCAGGCGATTTGGGCTGCAGCAGCATTGCCTGATGCACGACGGTCGCCGCGCATAGTGCGTAGTCCGTGGCTTGGATCAGGGTGTCTTCAAGGCAAAGAGTTTTGTGGGGCGGATCGGGAACAATCTTGAGCATGGTGTAACTCCAACGTCGGAAAGTGGAGCTACCGCAACCTTGCTGTCAAACAAGAAGGTGGCAGCTGTACGCGGGTTGACAGACCGAGACGTTGGCACTCGGCGCACCAGAGGGTGCCCGCACGTACAGCCGCCATGAAAGCGTGCACATGAGGACAACGTCAGCGGTCTGTCAAAACCGGTCGCTGAATTGGCAGCGACGAGCCGAGACTAAAATCCACGTTGGTCATGTGCAACGAAAAACAGGCGCAGGGAGTATCTTTGGGAAATGGCCTACAAGGAAGGGGTTAATTCTGACTTTTTTTGCCCACTCACCTTCACAGCATGCAAGAGCTGACTGCTCTGTTAACAATTTGTGGCTCTCAAAAAACTTTCCACTCACAAATCCCTGTATCCAGTTATGTCGCGATGCCAACAAACGACCCAGCATGGACTTTCGCCACTCAAGCCTTGAAACTGACCCGCTCGCATCTGGACCAAGGCAGGTACGGGCCAGCCCCCTGCAACGGACGCCAAGTAACAGCCCATGGAATGCACCGAAGATGACTATCGAAGCTTTTGCCCCTTTCCAGCGCTTTGCCGCTGACCTGCTGAAGTATCTACCGGCTGACCAGCCAGATGGCTCCCACGACCTGTCCCACATCCATCGCGTATGGGTCAACGCACAACGGATACAGCGTGTAGAAGGCGGCGACCTGGAAGTGCTGCTTGCAGCGACTGTGCTGCATGATTGTGTCGCAGTAGAAAAGAACTCGCCCTTGCGTGGGCAGGCGTCAACGCTGTCCGCACAAAGGGCGGCGTCAATCCTGGCTGATATGGACTGGCCCTTGCAGCGCTTCGAGCAGGTGGCGCATGCAGTCAAAACCCACAGCTACTCGGCTGGCTTCGAACCACTCACCCTTGAGGCCAGGATTCTTCAGGACAGTGATCGCCTGGACGCCATAGGTGCAGTGGGTATCGCCCGGTGTTTTTACGTTTCCGGGCGAATGGGGTCGGCGCTGTACGATTTCGAGAACCCCACTTCGTGGGGGAGGGAGTATCAGGACAAGGCGTATGCGGTCGAGCACTTTCATACCAAGCTGCTCAAGCTTGCGTCAGGTTTTAAAACTGCTGAAGGGGCTCGGCTGGCTGCTGAGCGCCATGCTCGGCTTGAAGTGTTTCTTGCGGATTTCATGGATGAGATCGGGGCTGGCGGGGCAGGGGCAAGTGGGTAGGGTCCGAGATCTTCGGCAGTTTGTATGCGCTAAATCGGTCTCATGGAATAGCATATAACTGATTGATGTAGCAGGGGCTCTGTGGGAGCGGGCGGGCCCGCGAACACCGGCGCAGCCGGTGCCAGCCACCGCGTTAAATTCTTCGCGGGCATGCCCGCTCCCACAGGCGCCGCGTCGCGCTTGCGAGTTGAGCTCTCTGCGCGATAGCGCAAACCTAAGGGCGGGGCAATCTCTTACAGATCGTGTACTTGTCCAGACTTCCTTCTAGTTTTTCTCCACTAGCATCCAGCAGCAGGCCTGAATGATTTGGTGGCGCGTTAGAGCAGGCACACTGCGGGCGGTTCAGAAACTGGCGTTAATGCAATATTCTCTAACAAAGTGAGGTCCGGGTTTCGGAACGGTCCTACATACTGGACGAGATTTTTTTTATAGCCTCCAAGCCTTTCCCCTACAAGGAGTTGGCGAAATGGCTTACCACGGTTATATGTCAATAAAAGGCCGTAGTCGCGGGCTGATTTCCGCAGGTTGTTCCACCATTGACTCGATTGGCAATCGTTGCCAGTCTGCTCATGTCGACGAAATTATGGTGCTCTCGTTTAGCCATAACCTGTCCAATATGGGTAATGTCGAGCGAGCTACGCATCGTCCAGTTTTGATAACCAAATATATTGATAAGGCGACTCCGTTACTGGCTGAGGCATTGACCAGTCGGGAAATTCTTGAGTGTCGAATAAACCTGTATCGCATCAACGCTGGTAAGCATGAATGCTTCCTCCGAATAGACTTGAAAGATGCCATTTTAGTAGATCAGCGTATGGAGGTGCCTCACTCGGTTTTGCTGAATGCGCAAGATCCTCAAGAATACCTCGCCATTCGCTATGGTTTTATCGGCTGGCATCATTTAATTGCTAATACCAGTGGTTACGCAAGCTGGAGTGACATTCCATGAGCCGAAGCGATGCAGGCGGCGGTATGGATGACGATTTCTGGGAGGTAAGTAGCCAAGCGGCTCGGCTGACTCAATATGCATGCGAGGTGGGGGCGCACTATATAGGGGATGACATCCTTAGGGCCCGGTTTGTCCAAGAGATTGCCTACGTAGGTAAAGCAATTGTTGATGATGTAAGTGCGGGTAGGGTCTCCGCCAAAGAAGGACAAGAGGCACTTGAGCAAGAATACCTTGAACTGCTCACCCAGGTATGGGAGTACTCAAAGTTAGTGGCGGGGGTGACCGCGGGGATTTTGCAAGTACACACAGGTGCCGCGGTGTGCGGCTTTTCTCTTGGTGTCGGTTGTTTGATTGGCGGGGTGCCAATGATGCTGCATGGCGCAAACAATATTTACGAAAATGGACTGAATATATTCTTGGGGCAGAGAGGTACTGTTGGGCCTATACGAAAGGCCTACCAGAGAGTGGCTGTGGCGGCAGGCGGTACAGTGTCCGACGGAAACGTGGCTTATGGAACTTTAGATCTCGGATTGTCTGCCTATAATCTGGGTCGGTTGGTTTTGAGGCCGGGGGCCTGGAGGCTGTTTCGCTACGTAAGGGCAGATAAAACCCAGGCGTTGAAGACAATGAGCACGCATTCTATTGTTTTCGAGGTTGGTATAGACATGTTGACAGGTGAGCAGGTAAGAGTCGAATTGAGGGATAGGTGATGGCATGGTTATTCATTTTGTGTACCGTCTTCAGTGTGTGTGGTGCATTCATTTTGCGTGCCAAGTGCTCGGGGCCTCATCTCGGTTATGGGCTATTCTGTCTGTGCTTGTTATACAATATCTTCTTTGTTGTTACATACATGAGGATATTGGAGTTTCAGCAGTTTTTGTTTTTGGGATATCAGCCTGAATTCCTCAAGAAAAATATAATGGTGGGTTGGGTGGCTCTGGTGGGTGTGTTCTTACACTGTGGGGCAATGCCTACTAGGGGCGCTACGTAGAGCAACTGGGTTGCGCATGACCAGTTGACTCAGTCCAGGTTGAACGCTTCGCGGGCACACCTGCTCTCACAGGGTGCCGTGTAATGGGTTTGAAGCCCGGACCATGCCCGTCTCAGAATGGCGGCGCTACATACACAACCCGGTTTCGTCCATTCTGTTTGGCGTCATAAAGTCCCTTGTCAGCGCGTTCCAGTGCGCCATCCAGCGTTTCTCCCTTGGCAAACAGGGTGCACCCGATGCTCAGGGTTACGTTCAATTGGCCACAGGGCAACTGCATCGGGCTGGCACCCACCTGTTCGCGAATCCGCTCAGCAATGCGGGTCAGCTCTTCGCTGTCCTTCACCTGCAAAATTGCAACAAACTCCTCACCCCCATGCCGCACCACCAGGTCATCGGGGCGCAGTGCCGCGCGCAGGCGACGGGCAGTTTCGCACAGCACCTTGTCACCGCCGCCATGGCCGTACTTGTCGTTGATGGACTTGAAGTGGTCCAGGTCGGCATAAACCGCACCCAACTTTAAGCCGTTCACCTCGGCCAATCGCCGTTCATGCGCTTCAAACGCCGAGAGCGCGCCGCGGTTCCACAGTTGTGTCAAAGGGTCGAGCAGGGCTTTGCGCTGCTCGCGATCCATTTCAAGCCGCAGATCGCGGTTCACCTGGGCCAAGGTACGCAGCTGCAGATACCCCTCGGCGAGCGTGGCCAGGTCCCTGAAGTTCGCTTGCTGAGCCTCGCTGAGCACGCGCGGGCGCGGGTCGAACATGCACAGCGTACCGATGGCTTTACCGTTGCCGGCGCGCAAGGGGTGGCCGGCGTAAAAGCGGATGTAGGGCGCGTTCAGCACGAGCGGGTTGTCGACGAATCGTTCGTCGCAGAGGGCGTCGGGCACCGTCAGGGTGTCCTCGCCGAGAATGGCGTAGCCGCAGAACGAAACACTGCGCGTCGTCTCGCTTGCCTCAAGGCCTATGCGGGCCTTGAACCACTGCCGGTCCTGGTCGATCAGGCTGATCAGCACAGTGTCCACATGGGCCAGGTCCTGGGTGAGCCGCACCAGGGTATCCAGGTAATGCTCGGCTGGCGTGTCGACCAGGTTCATGTCGTCGAGCGTGCGCTGGCGCAGCGCTTCGTCAGCGGGCAAGGGGCAAGCTGGCATTGTGGGTCCTCCGTTCCTTGGTTGGCTTGGGTACCTGGCGGGTGCGCGGGCTGTATACCGTCGAAACAAGCACAGCATAGGCCATGGCGTGATGCACGGTCGGCCGACAATTTCTTGCCGGGAGTGTGATTTCTTTCGCTCGATCTTCGTCAAGGATGCTACCCCTTAGCCGTCGTCTGGGGACTGATACAGGGCCTTCCATGCAAACGCTGTTGAACGAGATTCTCGAAGAAGTACGTCCCTTGATCGGCAAGGGCAAAGTGGCTGACTACATTCCCGCGCTGGCCGATGTGCCGGCGAACCAGCTGGGCATCGCGGTCTATGGCAACGATGGCAGCTATTACTGTGCAGGCGACGCGCTGGTGCCGTTCTCGGTGCAGAGTATTTCCAAGGTGTTCAGCCTGGTGCAGGCGATCGGGCACTCCGGGGAAGCCATTTGGCAGCGGCTTGGCCATGAGCCTTCCGGCCAGCCGTTCAACTCGCTGGTGCAGCTGGAGTTTGAACGCGGTCGGCCGCGCAACCCCTTTATCAATGCGGGTGCGTTGGTGATCTGCGATATCAACCAGTCGCGCTTCGCTGCACCCACGTTGTCTATGCGCGATTTCGTGCGGCGGCTATCGGGCAATCCGCACATCTCGATCGATGCTCGCGTTGCCGATTCGGAGTATCAGTTCCGTGCGCGTAACGCGGCCATGGCCTACCTGATGCAGTCGTTCGGCAACTTCCATAACGAGGTGGAAACGGTACTGCGCAGCTATTTCAGCTATTGCGCGCTGCAGATGAATTGCCTGGACCTGGCCCGGGCGTTCTGTTTCCTGGCCAATGATGGGTTCTGCAAGCACAGCGGTGAGCAGATTCTGACCCGGCGCCAGACCCAGCAGGTGAACTCGATCATGGCCACTAGCGGGTTGTATGACGAAGCAGGGAATTTCGCCTATCGGGTGGGGTTGCCGGGCAAGAGTGGCGTGGGGGGCGGGATTGTGGCGATCGTGCCGGGGCAATTCACCGTGTGCGTGTGGTCGCCGGAGTTGAATGCGGCGGGTAACTCCCTGGCCGGGATGGCGGCGCTCGAACTGCTCAGTTCGCGGATCGGCTGGTCGGTGTTCTGATCGGCGGGCCCGGTGGCTGAGGTAGGCCCGGTCGATACCTCAGCTTGTCGGGTCTTGCCCCAGTACCTTGGCCAGGGCCACGCGGGCATCTTCAAGCTGTACCAGTGAAGCATGCCGCGCGCCCAGCGCGTCGCCGTTCTGGATGGCAGTCAGAATCGCCTTGTGCCGGGGCAGGGCGAGTTCGTCGAAATTCGCCCGCTGGTTGGAGTAGCGCACCGACTCGCGCAGCGCCATCGACAGCATGTTGCACAGGTAGGCCAGCAGGTCGTTGTGGGTGGCGTCGGCGATGCGGGCGTGGAAGTCCAGGTCCGGTTGCAGGCGTTCTTCGTGGTTGCGTGCGGCTTCCATGCGTTGGTAGGCCTCGGCGATCGAATCGACGTCGTCGGCGCTGGCGTTGGTGGCGGCCAGTGCGGCGGCGGCGGGTTCGATGACCCAGCGTACGCTGCTCAGCATGTTGAAGAATTCCTGTTGCGGTGTGGCCTGCATCAGCCAGTGCAGCACGTCCGGGTCGAGCATGTGCCAGTCATGGCGCGGCCGAACCAGGGTACCCACCCGCGGGCGGGCCTCGATCAGGCCCTTGGCGGTAAGGGCGCGCATCGCCTCGCGGAACACCGGCCGGCTGATCGCGTAGGCTTCGCACAGGCTGGCCTCGGAAGGCAGCTTCTGCCCGGGTGCGAGTTGGCCGGATACGATCTGTACGCCAAGGTCCTGGACCAGGGTGGCGTGCATGCTCTTGCGCGTGGTGGGTTGGCGGTAGTTCATGTGGGGCGGGGCGGATCCTTCGGGCGGGGGCAGCATCATAGCATTAGCGCGTCGACGCGGTGCATGGCACCGGCTGCGCCGGTGTTCGCGGCTGAAGCCGCTCCTACAGGTACCGCGTGAGCCTGAAGCCTGCGCCGTCCCTGTGGGAGCGGGTTCACCCGCGAAGCAGGTGACGCGGTGGATGGCACCGGCTTTGCCGGTGTTCGCGGCCACGGCCGCTCCCACAGGTACCGCGTGAGCCTGAAGCCTGCGCCGTCCCTGTGGGAGCGGGTTCACCCGCGAAGCAGGCGACGCGGTGGATGGCACCGGCTACGCCGGTGTTCGCGGCTAAAGCCGCTCCTACAGGTACCGCGTGAGCCTGAAGCCTGCGCCGTCCCTGTGGGAGCGGGTTCACCCGCGAAGCAGGCGACGCGGTGGATGGCACCGGCTGCGCCGGTGTTCGCGGCTGAAGCCGCTCCTACAGGTACAGCGTGAGCCTGAAGCCTGCGCCGTCCCTGTGGGAGCGGGCGCGCCCGCGAAGCAGGCGACGCGGAGGATGGCACCGGCTGCGTCGGCGATGGGCTGCGCAGCAGCCCCAATGACGCTAAACGACAGGCTTCAGGCCTTAGTGCGAGTGCTTGGGCACCGCCGCCCCGCGGCATCCGACCAGGAAGTCGAAGTCACAACCCTCATCGGCCTGCATGACGTGGTCCAGGTACAGCTTGGCGTAACCACCGCTGATCAACTGCGGCGGGGCTTGCAGGTCGGTCAGGCGGCCGGCCAGTTCCTCGTCGGAAATGTCCAGGTGCAGCCGGCCTTCCTTGCAATCCAGCTCGATCCAGTCACCTTCGCGCACGGCAGCCAACGGCCCGCCAGCTGCCGCTTCCGGCGCCACGTGCAGCACCACGGTGCCGTAGGCGGTGCCGCTCATGCGGGCATCGGAAATACGCACCATGTCGGTCACGCCCTGGGCCAGCAGCTTGGCCGGCAGGCCCATGTTGCCGACCTCGGCCATGCCCGGGTAGCCCTTGGGCCCGCAGTGCTTCATCACCAGCACGGAACTGGCATCCACATCCAGCTCGGGGTCGTTGATGCGTGCCTTGTAGTCGTCGAAGTTCTCGAACACCACGGCGCGGCCACGATGCTGCATCAGCGCCGGGGTGGCGGCCGAGGGCTTGAGCACGGCGCCCTTGGGCGCCAGGTTGCCGCGCAGGATACAGATGCCGCCATCGGCCACCAGCGGCTTGTGGATCGGGCGGATCACCTCTTCGTCGTACAGCGGCGCGGCCTGGCAGTTGTCCCACAGGCTCTTGCCGTTGGCCGTCAGCGCGGCAGGGTTGGGCAGCAGGCCGTTTTCGCCCAGGCGGCGGATGACCGCAGGCAGGCCGCCGGCGTAGTAGAACTCTTCCATCAGGAAACGGCCCGAAGGCTGCAGGTCGACCAGGGTTGGCGTACCGCGGCCGATGCGGGTCCAGTCTTCCAGCTGCAGGTCCACGCCGATGCGCCCGGCAATGGCCTTCAGGTGAATCACCGCGTTGGTCGAGCCACCGATGGCGGCGTTGACGCGGATGGCGTTCTCGAAGGCTTCGCGGGTGAGGATTTTCGACAGGCGCAGGTCTTCGCGCACCATGTCGACAATGCGCATGCCCGACAGGTGGGCCAGCACGTAACGGCGTGCATCCACCGCCGGGATGGCGGCGTTGTGCGGCAGCGAGGTGCCCAGCGCTTCGGCCATGCAGGCCATGGTCGAGGCGGTGCCCATGGTGTTGCAGGTACCTGCCGAGCGCGACATGCCGGCCTCGGCCGAGAGGAACTCGTTGAGGTCGATCTGGCCGGCCTTGTAGGCCTCGTGCATCTGCCAGACGATGGTGCCGGCGCCAATGTCCTTGCCTTTGTGCTTGCCGTTCAGCATCGGCCCGCCGGTAACCACGATCGCCGGCACGTCACAGCTCGCCGCGCCCATCAGCAGCGCCGGGGTGGTCTTGTCGCAGCCGGTCAGCAGCACCACGGCGTCCACCGGGTTGCCACGGATCGCTTCCTCCACATCCATGCTCGCCAGGTTGCGGGTAAGCATGGCGGTGGGGCGCAGGTTGGACTCGCCGCTGGAGAACACCGGGAACTCCACCGGGAAGCCGCCAGCCTCCAGCACGCCCTTCTTGACGTGTTCGGCAATCTTGCGGAAATGCGCGTTGCACGGGGTCAGCTCCGACCAGGTGTTGCAGATGCCGATGATCGGCTTGCCCTGGAATTCGTGGTCCGGAATACCCTGGTTCTTCATCCAGCTGCGGTACATGAAACCGTTCTTGTCGGCGGTGCCGAACCATTGGGCGGAGCGCAGTGGGCGTTTGCTATCAGACATGGGAACACCTAATTAGTATTACTATTTGTCGTTGTGCGATCGACTGTACTGATAAAAATGGTCTCTGTGAAGGCTTGTTGGCTCAATTAGTAATACTATAAGTTCATTCACCCAGGTCAGAGGTCTGCCAAAAAGTCCCCGGCCAGGTGCTGTACCCATTACAAGAACAATTGGAGACATCGCCATGATTCAGGAGCAGCGGCTCGTCCGCCTGATCACACTGAAACTCATCCCTTTTCTGGTACTGCTTTACCTGGTGGCCTATGTCGACCGTTCCGCGGTGGGCTTCGCCAAGCTGCACATGGGCGCCGACATCGGCCTGGGTGACGCGGCCTACGGCCTTGGCGCCGGGCTCTTCTTCATTGGTTACTTCCTGTTCGAGGTGCCGAGCAATCTGTTGCTCGACCGCTTTGGCGCGCGCCGCTGGTTCGCCCGCATCCTGGTCACCTGGGGCGCGATCACTGTCGGCATGGCCTTCGTTACCGGGCCCAACGGTTTCTACGTGATGCGCTTTCTGCTGGGGGCGGCCGAGGCGGGCTTCTTCCCGGGCGTGCTGTACTACATCACCCAGTGGTACCCGGTGCGCCATCGCGGCAAGATCCTCGGCTTCTTCATCCTCTCCCAGCCGCTGGCAATGCTGATCACCGGGCCGCTCTCGGGCGCGCTGCTGGGGCTCGATGGCATCTACGGCCTGCATGGCTGGCAATGGCTGTTCATCT
Organism: Pseudomonas sp. C5pp; assembly: GCF_000814065.1. Taxonomy (NCBI): domain Bacteria; kingdom Pseudomonadati; phylum Pseudomonadota; class Gammaproteobacteria; order Pseudomonadales; family Pseudomonadaceae; genus Pseudomonas; species Pseudomonas sp. C5pp. The sequence goes on from NZ_JWLN01000035.1 coordinate 9,573, forward strand.
GCATCGGTACCCCCGCGGTGCTGCTGGCCTGGCCGACCCTGCGCCTGCTGCCAGACAGCCCGGCCAAGGTGCGCTGGCTCAGCGACGAACAGCGCAGCTGGCTGCAGGAACAACTGGCCAACGACCTGCGCGAGTTCGGCCAGACCCGCCATGGCAATCCGTTGCATGCCCTGAAGGACAGCCGGGTGCTGTTGCTGGCGCTGTTCTACCTGCCGGTGACCCTGAGCATTTACGGCCTGGGCCTTTGGCTGCCCACGCTGATCCACCAGTTTGGCGGCAGTGACCTGGTCACCGGTTTCGTTTCGGCCGTGCCTTACCTGTTCGGCATCATCGGCCTGCTGATCGTGCCGCGCAGCTCCGACCGCCTGAACGACCGCTATGGCCACCTGGGCCTGCTGTATGCCCTGGGTGCGATCGGCCTGTTCTTCAGTGCCTGGCTTAGCGTGCCGGTCATGCAGCTGGCAGCGCTGTGCCTGGTGGCATTCGCGTTGTTCTCCTGCACCGCCATCTTCTGGACCTTGCCGGGCCGGTTCTTCTCCGGGGCCAGCGCCGCAGCCGGCATCGCCTTGATCAACTCGATCGGCAACCTCGGCGGCTACCTGGGCCCGTTCGGTATTGGCGCGCTCAAGGAGCACACCGGGCAACTTTCGTCGGGGCTGTATTTCCTGGCCGTGGTGATGCTGTTCGGGCTGTTGCTCACCGGGGTTGTCTACAACCGCCTGGAGCGCCGCCAGCGCCTGGCTTCCACGCGGGCAGCCGAAGCCTCCCGCTAATTTTCGCAACCGAGAAGCGAGCACAAACATGCGATTGATCCAATTTGAAACCGCCACCGGCGAGCGCTGCGTGGGCGTGGTGGAAGGCGATTACGCCCTGCAGGTGCAGGGCGCTGGCAGCACCCGCGAGCTGGCCCTGCAAGCCATTGCCGCCGGCCGTGACCTGGCCGCTGAAGTGCAGGCTGCCGGCCTGGGCGAGCGCCACGACTACCTGGCCCTGCTGGCCGAAGGCCGCGTGTTGCCACCACTGGACCACCCGGACCCGGCGCACTGCCTGGTCACCGGCACCGGGCTGACCCACCTGGGCAGCGCCGCAACGCGCGACAAGATGCATCAGCAGCAGGCCGAAGGCGCGGTGACCGACAGCATGCGCATGTTCCAGTGGGGCCTCGATGGCGGTCGGCCGCCGGCAGGCGAGGAGGGTGCGCAGCCGGAGTGGTTCTACAAGGGCGACGGTGGCATCGTCGTGCGCCCTGGCGCCGACCTGCCGCTGCCGGCGTTCGCCGAGGATGCCGGCGAGGAGCCAGAGCTGGTCGGGCTGTACCTGATCGGTGCCGACGGCACGCCTTACCGCCTTGGCTATGCGTTGGGCAACGAGTTTTCCGACCATGTGATGGAGCGGCGCAACTACCTGTACCTGGCCCATTCCAAGCTGCGCGCCTGCAGCTTCGGCCCAGAGCTGCGCCTGGGTGCGCTGCCGGCCCACCTGGAAGGCACCAGCCGCATCCTGCGCGGCGGCCAGGAGCTGTGGCGCAAGCCGTTCCTGTCGGGCGAGCAGAACATGTGCCACAGCTTCGAGAACCTGGAATTCCACCACTTCAAGTACACCCAGTTCCTGCGCCCCGGCGATATCCACGTGCATTACTTCGGCACCGCCACGCTGTCGTTCGCCGACGGCATCCAGGCGCGCCCGGGCGACACCTTCGAAGTCAGCCTCGACGCGTTCGGCCAGCCGCTGCGCAATGGCATTGCCGCCGCGCCTGGGCAGGTTCGCCCCGGGGTGGTGAAAAGCCTTTGAGCAGTCAGGCGAGCAGTGTGTCGGGTTCGCCCGCGTACCTGTGGGAGCGGCTTTAGCCGCGAAGGGCCCGGCGCGGTGCATGGCACCGGCTACGCCGGTGTTCGCGGCTGAAGCCGCTCCCACAGGGGCCCTGCTGACATGGCGGGGCATGTGCACTCCATGGCTGACATGAACCTTTGAATCTTCTTTCCTCATTACAGGAGCCAACCATGACCGGAAGCAACTTCATTGGCGGCCAGCGCAGCGCTGCCGGCAGCGTGCGCCTGCAAAGCCTCGACGCGCGTACCGGCGAAGCCCTCCCGCAGGCCTTTGCCCAAGCCACCCCGGAAGAAGTGGACGCCGCCGCGCAGGCTGCCGAAGCGGCCTTCGCCGAATACAACGCCCTGGCGCCGCAGCGCCGTGCGCAGTTCCTCGATGCCATTGCCGACCAGCTGGATGCGCTGGACGACAGTTTTGTCGCCACCGTGTGCCGCGAAACCGCACTGCCGGCCGGGCGCATCCAGGGCGAACGCGCGCGCACCAGCAACCAGATGCGCCTGTTCGCCTCGGTGCTTCGTCGTGGCGACTACCTGGGGGCTCGCATCGACCGTGCCCAACCCCTGCGTCAACCGCTGCCGCGCCCCGACCTGCGCCAGTACCGTACCGGCGTCGGCCCGGTAGCCGTGTTCGGCGCCAGCAACTTCCCGCTGGCCTTCTCCACCGCTGGGGGTGATACCGCCGCGGCGCTGGCCGCCGGTTGCCCGGTGGTGGTGAAGGCGCACAGCGGCCACATGGCCACTGCCGAACGGGTGGCCGAGGCCATCGAGCGGGCAGTGGTGGCCACCGGCATGCCCGCGGGCGTGTTCAACATGATCTACGGTGCCGGTGTCGGCGAAGCGCTGGTGCGCCACCCGGCTATCCAGGCCGTGGGCTTCACCGGTTCGCTCAAGGGCGGCCGTGCGCTGTGCGAGCTGGCGGCGGCGCGGCCGCAGCCGATTCCGGTGTTCGCCGAAATGAGCAGCATCAACCCGGTGCTGGTCTTGCCTGCGGCCTTGCAGGCCAGGGGCGAGCAGGTAGCCAGGGAGCTGGCCGGTTCGGTGGTGCTGGGCTGCGGGCAGTTCTGCACCAACCCCGGGCTGGTCATCGGTATTGCCGGCGAAGCGTTCAGCAACTTCCTGGCGGCCCTTGGTGCGCAGCTGGCCGACCAGCCCGGGCAGACCATGCTCAATGCCGGTACATTGCGCAGCTATGCCCAGGGCGTGCAACGCCTGCACCAGCACCCGGGCGTGCGTCATCTGGCCGGCGCCGACCAGGCTGGCGACCAGGCGCAGGCACAGCTGTTCCAGGCGGATGTGAGCCTGCTGCTTGACGGTGATGCGTTGCTTCAGGAGGAGGTGTTCGGGCCGGCCACGGTGGCCGTGGCGGTGGCCGACGAAGCCGAACTGCGCCGCGCGCTGCAAGCCTTGCACGGGCAGCTGACGGCAACGCTGATTGCCGAGCCACAAGACCTGCAGCGCTTCGCCGCGCTGGTGCCGCTGCTGCAGCGCAAGGCCGGGCGCCTGCTGGTCAATGGTTACCCGACCGGTGTCGAAGTGTGCGATGCCATGGTGCATGGCGGGCCATACCCGGCCACGTCCGATGCCCGTGGGACCTCGGTCGGCACCTTGGCCATCGACCGCTTCCTGCGGCCGGTGTGCTACCAGGACTACCCGGATGCGCTGCTGCCCGACGCCCTGAAAAATGCCAACCCGCTGGGCCTGCAACGCCTGGTCGACGGCCAGCACAGCCGCGAGGCGCTGGCCTGACGCCTTGAGCGCCGACGTTGTACCGCTGCACCCCGCCCGGGCAGGCCCGGGCGGGTTGTCAGATATGCGGCCAGAGCGCCAGCAGCAGTCCACCAGCGATAAGCAGGGCGCCACTGTAGCGGCGCCAGGCCGCGCCCAACCGCAACACTTTCTCCGCCAGAACCAGCATCGCCAGCGCGGCCATGCCCCACAGGCTCATGGCGCCAACCACCAGCAGCACCAGCATCAGCGCCCAGCAGCAACCGATGCAGTACAGGCCATGCTGCAATCCCAGTCTCCAGGCGCCGCCAAGGCCCGGGCGTACATGATGCTGAAGAAAGAACAGCGGGCTCTGGCAATGCTCCAGGCAAGCGGCCTTGCCCTGGCTCATCTGGTAGCCACCGGCCAGCAGAAGCAGTAGCGCACCCATGAGCGGTGGCAGGCGCAGGGTCATGGGATCGAGCCAGCCAAGCCATTCGCCAAGGGCCTGCAGCAGGGTCATCAGCAGGGCGAAGCCACACCAGAGCAGCGCATAGGCCGCGCAGAACAGTAGCAGCTTGAATGGGCCGGCGCTGTCGCGCAGCAGGCAGCGTCGGTAAAGCAGGAACACCGGCAGGGCAGCCGGCAGCATCATCGCCTGCATCATCGCCAACCACATCAGCAGGGTCAGCGCGCCCTGGCGCGACCACCAGGCGGTGGGTGGCATCTGCATCTCGCCCATTGCCGCCATGGTCGTTGCCTGCTCGACGTGCCACCACCAACCCAGCGCGCTGATCATCAGCACCAGCGCGCCGGTCAGCAGCGCACCCGGGGCTGGCCAGCGACTAGCCGCGGATGATGCCATTTGGCCCCATATCCAGGTCGTAGAGCATGGCGTTGCGCCCGGCATAGTCCAGCTTCACCGCCCCGGAGCAGTTGAAGGTGGCGCTGGCGCAGTCCGTCTCGCCGAACTCGAAGCCCTCTGGCAGCACCAGCCTGGCCCGGTGCACCGATCCGTCCACGGGGTTGCGGATCGGCTCGGCCCGGCCATCCAGCACCCCGGGCACGTGGATGCTGGCGGTCAGTGCGGCGCGGTCGGTGTGCACCTCAACCGGCACGAACTGCGGTGCGTGCATGGTCTGCACCGTGCTGGCGAAAATGGCGAAGAAGGCCGTGGGTTCCTGCTCCTGGCCGCTGAGAATGGTCAGCAATGCCTGGCGCTGGGCATCACTGGCGCGTTCATCGATAAAGGCCTGGCATTGCCCACCGCCCTCGTGGATGGGCCCAGGCCAGGCGAAGGTGCAGGCCACATTCAAGCCGGCCAGCGACACCTCGTCGAAGTACCCCTCCTCGATGTGATAGCCCACTGCCGCTTCGCAAGTGCCATGGGTGGGCAAGGCATTGAACTGGCAGGGGCAGCCATAATCGCAGTTGCAAAGGTCGACCCCTGCGCCGCGCAATCGCCAATCGACATAGGCCATGATCCTATCCTCGCAAACAAGTGCCACTTGTTAGTTTAGTTCCGGATCATGCCGCCATATTTAGATAGATTCGGCATCTGACACGGGCCGTATAAAACCACTGCTTCAAAGCATCGGCCTTCTCAGTCAGATGGGGCAGTGCGGGATTCGCGGTCAATATCCTCCGGCCAATGAACCTTGGGTGCCAGCCAATGCATGTGGCTCAGGCCATCGTCATCGTTCCAGTCACGGGGTGGGTGTACGAACTTCGGCAGGGCTTCGGGGCCTTGCTGCATGAATAGTCGGGCGATGGCCCAGTAGGCTTCGCCTTGGTACAGGTCATAGGTGAAGAACACACGGTCGATGACTTCGTTGGTTTCCGGGTTGCGGATCGACAGCATGACGTTTTCGATCAGGCCACCGTGGCCGGGGGCGTAGACTCGGTAGACTTCGGCGGTTACATCGTCCCAGTTGTAGGCGACCGGTTTGACGCCCCAGCGTTTGTGGCTGAAGATGAAGATACGGTCATATCGAAACTCATAAATATATATTTTTTGGCGTAGTCGATTGAAGCGAATTGGCTCGTCTCTAGGGGCAACCAGATCAAGCCTGACGTAGGCAGTCAAAGCCCATAATGCTACCGGAAGAAGAGCTATTGATATGTTTGTAATCCAGTCGCGCGGCCAACTGCCATGCAAAAGGATCCAGTATAAGTAAAGCGTAATTCCTAAAGCAAATAGCAAGCCCGGAACCCCAATCAAAAATATAACACCTCGAAGGATGGTGCTGCTCCGTGGTAACTCGAGATATACATGATCGAAATAATTGGGTGCCGGCTTGACACTCGCCCATACGCTCCGCCATTTTGGCACTTCATCCACCTTGGGAAGGTCATGGCTCCAGCCTAAAGCACGCTCCCACAAAACTTTACCATCACGCTTCACTCGTTAATCTCCCTGACACAAATCTCAAAGTACCCACTTGGCATCTAGGCAGAGCGTGTAGCAGCTTGCCGTAGGGCCTGGCTGTGCAGGGGCCTTGCGGGAACAGTGAGGCTGCCGCAACCTACGGCAGCCTATAACTTCTAGGCCCGGGGGCATCGGCCCTCTCATTCAGATGGGGCAGTACGGGACTCACGGTCAATGTCCTCCGGCCAATGAACCTTGGGTGCCAGGCAATGCATGTGGCTCAGGCCATCGTCGTCGTTCCAGTCACGCGGTGGGTGCACGAACTTCGGCAGGGCTTCGGGGCCTTGCTGCATGAATAGCCGGGCGATGGCCCAGTAGGCTTCGCCGTGGTAGAGGTCGTGAGTGAAGAACACGCGGTCGATGACTTCGTTGGTTTCTGGGTTGCGTACCGACAGCATGACGTTCTCGATCAGGCCGCCGTGGCCGGGGACGTAGACTCGGTAGACTTCGGCGGTAACGTCGTCCCAGTTGTAGGCGACCGGTTTGACGCCCCAGCGTTTGCGACTGAAGATGAATATGCGGTCATATCGAAACTCATAAATATATATCTTTTGGCGAAGTCGATTGAAGCGGATAGGTTCGTCTCTAGGAGCAACCAGATCAAGTTTAATGTAAGGAATCAAAGACCATGATAGTGCTGGGGTGATAATTGCCACTGACAAGCTCATCAGCCAATCGTCACGCAAAAAACTCCAGTACATGTAAAGAGTTATTCCAAGAAGAAGGAGCAAACCTGCAGCACCGATTAGGAATGTCAAGCCTCGAAGGATGCTACTGCTCCGTGGCAACTCTAGAAACACATCATCGAAATAGTTAGGGGCCGGTTTTACGCTCGCCCACCCAATTCGCCATTTTGGCACTTCGCCCACCTTCGGCAGGTCATAACTCCAGCCCAAAGCACGCTCCCACAAAACTTTACCATCACGCTTCACTCGTTAACCTCCCTGACACAAATCTCAATGTACCCACTTGGCAAGCTCCGATCCGGCCAGTACATCACCAACAGCGTAGCTGCCAGGATCGTGTGCTTTCCTATAGTCGCCATGAGCGATATCGAGCCAGAAATCTCTAACTGACAGAGTCCGGTAGGGTAAGGTTTTCGCTTCTCGCTGATTGAATAATTGCGGTCGTGGTCGGGTATTCGCGGTGATGTAAAGCTCGAAAATGAAGAGGACGGTGATAGAGGCTCTTCAGTGTTCGCAAAAAAATTGCCCGAAGCAATAGTTTCCCCGCCAACGTAATCAGGGTGATTGCCGTCACCGTGACGATGTACAATCAATTTCCAGCGATATCCCGAGGATCGCTCATCGTACATAGGCAGTGTGATCAAGAATCTTAGCTTTCTAATTATTTCGGCGCTAATCAAGCCGCCGATTTTCGGAAGACCTGGATCAGTTGCCAAGAGCGATTCAAAATTCAACTTTGCCTTAGTGCCTAGTGTGGCGGCATTGAGTTCGGCAAACGCGATATCCGCATGTTCTGGTACATTCCAATGGATGATCGGTATTTCGTCTGCTTTTCCAAAGCAGCACCGCCTTACCCAGCGTTCCAAATCAGTTGATTCATTTTCCTGAGCCAGTTTGCTTAGTTGATAAGCAGCAAGCGTGAAGGCAATCGCCAGCCCCAGCGGACCGACAACCAAGGGTTGGAGTACCGCAAGACTAAACGCTACAGCGCCAGAGCCATACAAGAGGGATGACAAAAGATGTTGGTTCCTCGCTGTTTCATCACCCGCAGAGGCGGTTCGTCTGGTCGCATTAATTGCCTGGGCCGCATCAAAGACCCCTGCAACCGCACTCACCAAAGCACCAAGCCTTATCAAGGCCTCCCCTGTGGCTGCTACACCCTTTGCTCGTGGCAAATTCAGTGGACTAGCACTTGATCTCAAAATGAGCCCAACCAGTTCGACTTGCCCTCCCAATAGGCCCAACTGGGATCCTTGCAACGCCAACCTGGCCTCAAACGCCTTGGGCCCAATCTCCGTTTCCGCCTTTTCCTGATTCCTGCCCAGGCTGTCCTGCTGCAGATACAACCCGCCTATCGCCAGCAGGACCTCCCAGCTGCCAGCAATCCCGCGTAACCCGGAAAAACCGGTTCTAACCAATCGGGCCGTCTGCTGCGATGTGATCTTCATCCCCTGCAACAGCTTCCGCGCATCGGCTTCCAACGTCCCCGCCGCCACCGAGATATCCACCAAGGCAAGCTGCGCCGCGCTGCTCGCCTGGGTTACCTCCATGCTGGCCTCCTTGAACAACCGCCCATGCACTTCCTCGGCCTTGCCCTCGACCCACACCGTCACGCTGATCATCGTATTGGTGAACCGCGGGTCGAGCATTGCAAGGCTCATCAAGCCATGCTGGATGATCGGCCGCACCTTGCGCATGGCCTTCATCGAGCCAAACTCGAAGTCATCGATATTGCGGCGCATCCGGTCCCGCGCCTCAGCGATCGACGCGTTGGCCTTGTGCTGCAACTCCCGGAGGTGGGCGCTCTGCAAGGCGTAGTACTCGCCCAGCTTCATCTTCACTTCCAGCTCGATCAGGTGGACGCCGTTGTAGAGAAACTGCGTGGCACTGTTCAAATGCCGCACAGCCTTCTGAATACCTGGCGACAGACATGGCGCCAGCCGCTGACTGGCCGCATTGACCGCACCCTGCGTTTCAGCAATGGCCTGTTTGAGGGTATTGCGCGTGCGCAAGCCGGCGTCATCGCTGGCGATGATCTTGCTCAGCATGCCGTAAAGCTTGTCGCTGTCGTTCCAGTTGATCGCTTCTGTGGCGGAGAAACTGGGCAACAGCCCGGCCAGCAGTGCCTGGTCGCGCATCAGCAAGGCGCGGTAGGGCGGGCTGTCAGGGTCCTGCAGCCATTTCAGCCAGAGCAGTTCGCTGGTGCCGGAAGCGGGAACATGCGGTTCAAGGCGGGGGACGACAGCTTCCGTAACGCCGCCGCCCAGGCACAGGGCCATGGTCTTGGCGTAGGCCACCCCGGACTCACGATCATTACCGTCATAGTCGTATGCCTCGGCCACCTTGAACATGGGCGTATCGAACAAGGCAACGTACGCCTGGGCGTCCTTGTCGATGTAACGCTGAAACTCACGTTCCTGCTGCTCATATTCATCCTGGAACGCGGCCCGCTGCGGTTCGTGGTAGCGCTCTTCAAGCCGCTCGTCACTCTCCTGCTGTGCACGCTCGACCAACAGCTGCCGCTCGACTGCCGGGTCGGTGAACACCGGCGGCCCATCACCCGTCATCGGTTCCAGCGACGGCACCTTCTGCGCCGCCCATTCCCTGTGCGTGGCGCGAATGATCTGCAGGATCTGCGAGGTCTGCAGCTGATAGGCGCGCATCGGTTCTTCACGCCAGGCCTGACGCTTCAGTACCCAGTTCAGGCGCTGATGGTTGTACTCCTGAATCAGCCCGACAGTGTCGTCGAGCACCACTGCCAGCACGCCGTTTTCCAGCTGGTGCCGGTTGATCGCATTGACCAGATAGCCGCGCAGGGCGAACCGGCGCAACCAGCGGCTGTGGAAGCCATGCGCACTGTCGAAGGGGGCACAGCCATGCTGGGCATATTCGAACACCTGCTGGTCGACCCCAAGCTTATCGGGCGTCATGGCGATGCCCAGCAGTTCGGGATTGTTGCGGGCCTGAATCAGGTCCAGGTCCTCGAAGCGATGCGCAGGCGACGCGCCGCTCTTGTAGGCGTTCAGCACGCTCACCGGCCAGGCGTCACTGGAAAAGGCCAGCCAGGCGCTGGTGTACCTGCCGGTATCGAGGTTGAGAAAGGCCGAAGGAATGTCGTGATCTGCGTTCACGCATTTTTCGGGCAGCGGCGAAGGCGGGCCGTCTGGCGGCTCGTAGGGGTTGAAGCGGCGCAGATGTCCCTGCTCGCTGACGGCATAGGCATGCCAGACCTGCTGGTCGAGCAGCACATACAGGAAGCCCCTGCGCAAGGTGCGCAAGCCGATCTTTGTCGAGATATGCCGGTTATCCGCCACGGTGGAGACACACTCGGGGCGGGTATCGGGCACCAGGGCGCGGCGCAGCGGCAGGATCGGCAGGCCCTGGCGCTCGCAGAACATGCACTGGTCATGCGGCAGCCCGGCTTCGGCGATCGCGAGGGCAATACGTTGGCTGATGGTCATGAGCGATCCTCGTGTTGGACAGGTCCTTGTCGACCCCTGAACACTAACGGGGAATCGCTTTCCAGAGAGGCTTTGGGCTTCCCAAAACCTTGTAGGAAACGTCTCTGAATAATGGTTTAGCTCTATATGGGGGGCATGATCGGTACCCCGGCCTTTTGCGCCACCTGTCGAACCCAAGGCACTGCTGGTGGCCGTTTTCCGTCCGATCTGTGTGCGCGATCAACGCGCAAACCCAGGAGAACGTCCATGGCAAACGATCAGAATGACCCCGGCCTCGAGCAAACCGAATCCCAGCCCGGCAGCGGTGACGGAGAGGTCCCGCTACCTTCGGATGACGAAGGCCCGATCGAGGAGGAGATGGAGGACGTGCAGGCCAACAATTCGGTTTCTGCCGAGCACCCGCAGCCTCGCTGACGGGATTTGGCCGGAACGAATGCGGTTCACATCTTTCTTGCGAGGTATGCAGCGATGAGCCCCAACCCGAATGCACAAGGCGGCACGAACCCGGAAATGCCCACTTCACCCGACCCGGCCGTTGACCCCGACCGCCCGACCATACCCGACCCTGATGACGACCCGCTCATGAACGAAGAGGAGGGTGGTGATTGGCAGGAGGAAGACAACTTGGCTGATGACGGCCGGCAGAGCGTGGAGCAGCCTGCGGTAGACCTGGATCAGCGCAGGGAATGACCATTGATAGGGCAGGGCCCTGTGGGAGCGGGTTTACCCGCGAAGAATCCGACACGGTGTATGGCACCGGCTGCGCCGGTGTTCGCGGGCATGCCCGCTCCCACAGGTACTGTGGCTGCCTTGAAGGTTATGGTGATCCTGTTGGAGCGGGCATGCCCGCGAAGAATCCAACTCGGTGTATGGCACCGGCTGCGCCGGTGTTCGCGGGTGAACCCGCTCCCACAGGTACTGTGGCTGCCTTGAAGGTTGTGGTGATCCTGTTGGAGCGGGCATGCCCGCGAAGAATCCAGCGCGGTGGCTGGCACCGGCTGCGCCGGTGTTCGCGGGTGAACCCGCTCCCACAGGTACTGCATCTGCCTTGAAGGTTGTAGTAATCCTGTAGGAGCTGGCTTGCCTGCGATGGGCTGCGCAGCAGCCCCCTGGCATGCTCGCCGGCGTATCACCCCCGTCGCAACGCAGCCGCCAGCCCCACTGTCAGGACCACGGCACAAAGCATGGCCAGGCTTATGGCAATTGCGACACCCCAGGCATCGAGCAGCCCCGCCAATACCAGATAAAACGCAATCACCCCCACCGCCCCGATCGCATTGCCCCGCACCATCGCCGCCATTCCGGCACGGCCAGTCTGCACATGGGCGAACACCACCAGCGGCCAGGCAATCACCGGGATCGGCGCCAGCATTCCGCTGGTCGCCGGGCCCAGCCAGTTGGCCAGGCTTGTGGTGACCATCAGCAACGAAGTGGCAGACACCATGCGCAGAGGGATTTCCCAAAATCGATGCCGGGGCCGGACCAGGGTGTCCGGCCTGGGCTCGCGGCCGCTGGCGCGTATCAGCACGCCGATCAGCACCAGCGCCACGGCAATCGACAGGTACAGGTTGCCCCCGTGGGTAAACGCGTAGGCCGCGACGCCATAGAACAGCATCGCCAGCAATACAGCCCAGCCGATGCCGAGCCTGCGTGTGGCGAAAAGGTAGAAGGTGTACGTGGCCTGCACCGCCGCCAGGCCGCCCAGCGCGCCGGGCACCGCACCCAGGGCAAAGGCCGTGCCCTGCTCCAGGCACAGGAAGGTCATTACCAAGGCCGAAGTGATCGGCAGGCCGGACAGCAACCCACCGAGCAGGCCGCCCCAGCGACGCGAGGCGAGGGAGATGGCCCACATCAGGAGCGGGGTGGCGATCAGCTTGAGGTAGAACAGGGTCATCGCAGGGCTATCCATATGTGCGAAAGGTGCGCCCGCCGTAGGCATTGGATAGGGCGCAGATGAATCAACCGCGGCTGGCCTCCAGCGCCTGGGTCAGGTCGGCGATGATATCGTCGCTGTGCTCGATGCCGATCGACAGGCGCACCATGTCCCGTGGCACGCCGGCCTTTTCCAGCTCCTCGTCATTGAGCTGGCGGTGGGTGGTAGAGGCAGGGTGGCAGGCCAGCGACTTGGCGTCGCCGATGTTCACCAGGCGCACCACCAGCTGCAACGCATCGATGAAGCGCGCACCGGCCGCCTGGCCGCCCTTGATGCCGAACGACAGGATCGACGCTGGTTTGCCGCTGGTGTAGCGCTGGGCCAGTTCATGCTCGGGGTGGTCAGGCAGCCCTGCATATTTCACCCACGCTACCTGCTCGTGGGCTTGCAGGTAACGGGCGACCTTCAGCGCGTTCTCGGTGTGGCGCTCCATGCGCAAGGCCAAGGTTTCCAGGCCTTGCAGGATCAGGAAGGCGTTGAACGGCGACAGCGCCGCGCCAGTATTGCGCAATGGCACCACGCGGCAGCGGCCGATGAAGGCGGCGGGGCCGAAGGCTTCGGTGTAGGTGACACCATGGTAGGACGGGTCGGGGGTGTTGAGCAGGGCGAAGCGCTCCTTGTTGTCCGCCCAGGGGAACTTGCCGGAGTCGATGACGATGCCGCCGATGCTGGTGCCGTGGCCGCCGATGTACTTGGTCAGCGAGTGCACGACGATATCGGCACCGTGCTCGAACGGCCGGCACAGCACCGGGGTGGCCACGGTGTTGTCGACGATCAGCGGCACACCATGGCGGTGGGCGGCCTCGGCCAGCGCGGCGATGTCGACGATATTGCCGGCAGGGTTGCCGATGGACTCGCAGAACACCGCCTTGGTGCGCGAATCGATCAATGCCTCGAGGGCATCGATGTCGTCGTGGGCGGCGAAGCGGGTGTGGATGCCCATGCGTGGCAGGGTGTGGGCCAGCAGGTTGTAGGTGCCGCCGTACAGCTTGGCTACCGAGACAATATTGTCGCCGGCCTCGGCGACGGTCTGGATGGCGTAGATGATGGCCGCCATGCCCGAGGCCACCGCCAGCGCGCCAACCCCGCCCTCCAGGGCGGCCATGCGCTGCTCTAGCACGTCGTTGGTGGGGGGAGGGTGTGGGTCAAGGGTGAACGCGCGATGGGCTGCTCGACAACAGCCCATCGCGTTCAAGGGCGCGTTAGAACATTGTAAATGGCGCGCCGGTGCAGCATGGCCCCGCCATGCCAACCGCTACAGCATTCGCACCATCTCCCAGAACGATGCCGCCACCCCGGTAATGCTTTCCCCGGCAATCAGCCCCGCTGCGGCCGTGATCGCAAACCGCTCTGTAACGCTCGGCCAACGGCAACCGACCAGCCAGGTAACCACCGCGCCGAGCCCCATCATCATGCTGATCGATGCCGGCAGTATGAACGCCAGCCCCAGTGCGCCGGTACTCGGCAGCCAACGCGCCACCCATTGCGGCAGCAGGCTGTCCAGCGTGCCCAGTATTACGCCTGCCGCGCTGCCGGCCACGATCGCCCAGCGCAGCTCCGGCGACAGCGCCCCCAGCCCCTGCATCAGGGTCTGGGCCACGGCCTTCCAGGTCGCCACGGCCGGTGCGGGCCATTGCTCGGTGAGCAGCAGGGTCTGCGGATCGGGAATCAGCACCAGGTACACCAGCACGCCCGCCACGCTGCCGATGAGGATGCCCAGGCACTGTGCAATCAGTTGTTTGTGTGGCGTGGCGCCGATCGCCTGGCCAACCTTGAAGTCGTTCATCAGGTCGGTGGCTTGCCCGGCTGCGCCGCCGGCAGTGTTGGCGCTCATCAGGTTGATGGCCACCTGGCCCGGGGCGACCAGGCCAAAGCTCAGCTGCGACAGCTTGCCGATGGCGCCGATCGGCGCAATACCGGTGGCGCCGACCACGCGCGCGGCGACCACCGCAAGGCATATCGCCAAGGGAATGCTCAACAGCGCCATCCACCAGTCGATGCCGAACAGCAACGCCTGTAACGCCACCACAAGCGCAATGGACAATAGCAGCCCGCACGCAGGTGCCAGGGGAAACCGCCCACGGGCGTGCGCTGCCCGACTTGCCAGCGGGGCGGTGGGCCTTTGCCGGGGCATTTGCAACAGGCGGACCGACAATGACGTCAGGGTTGCGCATACCATCAGGCTGACGCCCGGCCACAACAGCCATTCCACCAGGGCGGCGAACTGTGGGCCGCTGGCGTTCGGGGCCAATACCACCAGGGCATGGTCGATCAGCCACGGTGCCAGCCCGCCCCAGGCCAGCGCGGCGCCGAACAGCAGCGTCAGGCCCACGCGGATGCCGATGATGCCGCCGAAGCCGACCAGCATCAGCGAAGGGTCGAGCGTGAAGGTCAGGCGCTCGAGCACAGGCGAGGGTGCCCAGCGCGGTATCGCCCAGACGAACCCGTCAATCCACTTCACCAGCCCCGACAGCAACGCGGCGCTGCACAGCACCTTTATCCGCATCATGGCTTCGTGGCCGTGGCGGTAGATCTGCTGCAATGTCTCCAGGGTCGCCATGCCCTCAGGGAACTTCAGGCCATGGTCATCGAGCAGGGCGGGGCGCAGATACCAGGCGATCCAGATGCCCAGGAAGCTCACGGAGAACACCCAGGCCATCATCGGCAGCGGGTCCAGCTGGTGACCGGTGAGCAGGGTATAGGCGGGGATCGGCGCTACCAGCCCGCCAGAAACGATGGAAGCGGCGGCCGAGGCCACTGTCTGGTTGATGTTGCTTTCGTGCAACGTCCATGCGGGCCGGCCCTTGCTGCGCCCCGCCAGGCCCTGCCACAGGGTGAAGCCGACCAGCAAGGCGATGATCGACATGTTGAACGACCAGCCGATCCGAAGGCCCGCGTATACATTCGAGGGTGTCAGCAGAATGCCCAGCACTACGCCGGTGAGCACCGCCCGCGGGCTCAGTTCACGTTCGATGCGAACCTGGGGAGGGGCGGTAGACGGGGCAGGTCTCATGGCAATCCCTTGTCGGAGTGGTAAGCGGGCTTTGCACAACTGAACCACTGATGCCACAAAGGTTCACTGTCGCTTCTGGTTGAGAAAGGTGTCCAGCAACAGCCCGGAAGTGCTAGCGGCAACACCGTCGGGTCTCAAGAAAAGTGCTGTGCACAGGGGCTTGCTTTTGCTGACATTGCCGAATCAAGAGAGATTAGTTAAGTTATCTAAATTCGATAACTTTCCTAAACTCGGTATAAGTCATGGACCCGATCGCTAATCCCTATTCTCCGGGAGCAGGTGCGCCGCCGCCGGCATTGGCTGGTCGCGACGCATTGCTCAAGCAGGTAAGCATCGCAATCGCCCGCATTCGCCGGGGCCGAGCGGCGAAGAGCGTGCTGATGGTCGGCTTGCGCGGCGTGGGTAAGACTGTACTGCTGGAAAAAATGCGCATTGAAGCCGAAGCCGAGGGCGTTCATGCCATACGCATGGAGGCGCCGGAAAACCGTTCGCTACCCGCGTTGTTGGCGCCTCAACTGCGCTTGGCGCTGCTTCGCCTGAGCCGGGTGGAAGCGGCTCGGGACCTGGCTCAACGGGGGTTGCGAGCCCTTGCCGGTTTTGCAAAGTCGTTGAAGGTTGCCTATGCGGACATAGAAGTAGGCCTGGACCTGGAGCCGGAACCTGGCTTGGCTGATAACGGTGACCTGGAAGGCGACCTGGCGACCTTGCTCGAGGAGGCCGGCAAGGCCGCACAGCGCGCCGACACGGCGCTGGTGATGTTCATCGACGAGTTGCAGTACGTTGCCGAAGATCAGTTGGCCGCGTTGATTACAGCCTTGCATCGCTGTGCCCAGGGCCAGTTACCTGTCACGCTGGTTGGGGCTGGCCTGCCTCAATTGCGCGGCCGTTGTGGCAACGCGAAATCCTATGCGGAGCGACTGTTCGATTTCCCTGAGATCGGCCCGCTTGCTCCTGAGGCCGCAAGGTTTGCGGTAGTGCGGCCTGCAGAAGATGAAGGCGTGGAATTCGAAGAGGCGGCGCTGGAAAGTGTGCTGGCACATTCACAGGGCTATCCGTACTTCCTGCAGGAGTGGGGCAAGCATTCATGGGATGTAGCCTCGCAGAGCCCCATCACCAGCGCTGATGTCGAAACCGCTTCAGAGCAGGCGATTGCCACACTGGATGAGAGCTTCTTCCGGGTGCGCTTTGACCGCCTTACGCTTGCGGAAAAGAAGTACCTGCGTGGCATGGCGGATCTGGGGGCCGGCCCTCATCGTTCTGGTGATATCGCGGCCAGCCTGGCGCGGAAGGTTTCCACGCTCGCACCACTGCGCAGTGCATTGATCGAGAAAGGGATGATCTACAGCCCGAACCACGGTGATACGGCGTTCACTGTGCCGCTTTTCGATGAGTTCATGCGGCGTATCATGCCGGGCGATGATTGGCGGATGGGCTAGCCTGCTTTACAGGCATGCAAGCCGCAATCACAGGCAACGGTCCTCGGCCGGGACGCAAAAGCGTACACGGCGCGAGCGCACGCACACCACGGTTCATTTCACCCCGACCGCCCAAACCGCTTGCGATACTCCGCCGGCGTCACCCCCACATGCTTCACGAACGCCCGCCGCAACGTATCTGCATTGGCAAACCCGCACAGCGCCGCCACCTGCTTCGGTGCCTCTCGCCCAGCCTCCAGCCGCGCCCGCGCAGCATTCACCCGCGCCAGCTCCACCCATGCGGCCGGGGTCATGCCCACATCACTCTGAAACACCCGTGCAAAATGCCTCGGGCTCAGCCCAACCCGCGCAGCCAGGCTGGCAACCCCGTGGTCCAGTGCAGGGTTGGCGGCCACGTAACGCTGCAACCCCTGCAATGCCGAACGCCCGACCGGTGAGGTGCCACCTTGCCGGCTGAACTGCAGCTGCCCGCCAGGCCGCTTGAAGTACATCACCAGGTGCCCGGCCACCTGCCTGGCAATGTCGCGCCCCAGATCCTCTTCGACCAACGTCAGTGCCAGGTCCAACCCGGCCGTTACCCCCGCAGCGGTACGCAGGTTGCCGTCATGTACCTGAATGGCATCGGCATCCACCTGTACCCGCGGATAACGCTCGGCCAACGGCTGCGCCACGGCCCAATGGGTGGTCACACGCCGGTCATCCAGCAACCCGGCAGCCGCCAGGGCAAACGCCCCCGTGCACACCGAGCCGTAACGCCGGCAAGCGCCCGCGCGTTGCCGCAGCCAGTCGAGAATGCCGGGGCGCAGGTATTGCTCGGCAGCCTGCGGCGTGCCGGCGACCAGCAAGGTGTCGATGGCTTCCAGGTCTTCGCCGATCCAGCCGTCGGCGACCAGGCGCGTACCGGAAGAGCTCACCAGTGGCCCCGGTTCGCAAGCCAGCAAAAGCAGGCGATAGGCGTCATGGCCGGCCTGGCGGTTGGCTTCGGCGAATACATCGAGCGGGCCGCAGGCATCCAGCAGTTGTACGCCAGGCATGGCCAGGATGGCGACCGTGATGGGGGAAAAGGGCATGGTGGCTCCGGGCGTTGCGCCGCAAGTCCGTAATCCGCCGACAATGGCAGTATTTGGCTGTATAAGTCAATTGAGGACACTGGCCCACGACCGCAGACTGGGCTCGTCATCAACCCACCCAGGAGCGACCATGTCCTCATCCATCGCCGGTATCCAGGTGCCCGACAGCGCCATGGCTCGGGAAATCACCGAGCTCGTCCGTGACACGGCTTCCCCTTTACTGTTCCACCACTCCAGCCGGGTCTTCTACTTCGCGGCCCTTGCCGGGCAGCGGCTGGGGCTGCGTTACGACAGTGAACTGTTGTACGCAGGCTGCATGTTCCATGACATGGGCCTGACCCATCAGCACAGCAGCGATTGCTGCCGCTTCGAGGTGGACGGTGCCAATGCGGCGCGCGATTTTCTCCAGCGCCACGGCGTGGACGAGCGCGATGTCGAGCGTGTGTGGACGGCGATCGCGCTGCATACCACGCCGGGTATTCCAGAGCACATGCACCCGCTGATCGCCCTGGTCACGGCGGGGGTAGAGACCGATGTGCTGGGGCTGCACCACGATGCGCTGGGGATTGCCGCGCGGGATGCCGTGGTCCAGGCGCACCCGCGTGGGGAGCGGTTCAAGGAGGCGATCATCCAGGCGTTTTACGACGGCATCCGGCACAAGCCGCAGACCACGTTTGGCAACGTGAAGGCGGATGTGATCGCGGACAAGGACCCTGCA
This sequence comes from Pseudomonas sp. C5pp, assembly GCF_000814065.1. Classification (NCBI taxonomy): domain Bacteria; kingdom Pseudomonadati; phylum Pseudomonadota; class Gammaproteobacteria; order Pseudomonadales; family Pseudomonadaceae; genus Pseudomonas; species Pseudomonas sp. C5pp. The sequence goes on from NZ_JWLN01000035.1 coordinate 27,851, forward strand.
TTCCGGCCTGGGAATTTCTGCAGCGTCATTCGGCAGTCCTGCTGGGCGAGCTGAGTAAAGCGGGCTGGTGCTGCCGGTGTTGGCAGGCCCTGGTGCCTGTCAGCTAAACAGATTGGGGCCGCTTTGCGGCCCTTCGCGGGCGTGCCCGCTCCCACAGGTTGCGCATCAGATCAAACCGGTGCTCTCGAAGTGGGAGCTGGCACGTCGAGCGCAGAGTCCGCCGCCGAGCGCTCGCGATTCGCCACCCCGAACGGCACATGCACCATCGGCAAGTCCCCCGCCGGTGACTGCAGGTGGCTGCGCTGGTCATCAAAGAACACATGTGGCTTCAGTATCGACAGCACCCTGGGTTTTTCCATCCCGCCCAGAAAGAAGCACTCGTCCGGCGATACGCCCCAGTCCTTCAGCGTCGTCACCACCCGCTCATGCGAAGGGGCATTGCGCGCCGTCACGATGGCAATCCGCAAGATGCGCTTGTACGCCGGGTCTTCGGCCAACTTGCGGTCCTCGAGCATGCGAATCAGCGAAAGCTTGCGGTACAGGTCCGCCAAGGGCCCCGGCGAATGCGGGATCCCCTTGCGCACACGTTCATGCTCCTGAAACTCGTCCAGGTTGTCGTCGCGCTTGTACACGCGCTCGGCCTCGTCATCGGCAATCACCCCGTCAAAGTCGAAGGCCACCCGCAATTCGGTGTCGATCTCGTCATCGTAGATGCGTGTCGGCAGCACCCGCCCGGCGGGGTAGTTGGCGTCGATGGCTTTCTGTACATCTTCCTCGTTGGCACTTAGGAACAGCGAGGCATTGAACGCCGGGATGTACTCGTAGGGCGAGCGGCCCGACATGAATGCCGCGCGGGTGATGTCCAGCTGGTAGTGGTTGATCGAGCGAAACACCCGCAGGCCGGTCTCCGGCGAATTGCGCGACAGCAGCACCACCTCCACCGGCAACTGCTCGGGGAAGGCCTGGTTGATGCTCAGGAAGCGGCGAATGAACGGGAACGCCACGCCCTTGGGGAAGGGTTCGTCCAGGTTCTGCTGCTGGTGCTGACGGTAAGCCTCGACGCCCTCGGTCTGGTAGATGTCGTCCGAGACGGTGAGGTCGAACAGCGCACTCGAAGCAACGCCGATGACCAGTTTCTGTTCGATGGGGTAGGGCATGAAACGACTCCTGAGCGTGAGCTGAAGGCAAGTGTACCGCGCGCTTCGCGGCGCTGTTGGCGTCAGATCAGGATGTAGTCGTTACGCACCACCACCGGCTCATGCGCCCCTTCGGCCAGATGCACGAACTGCCCTGCCACCTGGTCGATCGCCAGGCAGTCGTCGACATCCAGCAAGGCATCGGTATGCGGCTTCAGCCAGTCCGCCTGCATGCGTTGCTTGCCCAGGGCCTTGGCCTCGGTCTTGCTGTGGGCGGTGACCAGCAGGTAGCGGTGGGCCTCGCCGAATACTTCGCGTTCATAACCACCGAGGTTGATGAAGTACAGGCGCAGCGCACCGGGGGCTGGGGCGTGCGGGCGCAGTTCGATGCGCTGGCCGTCGACACCATGCACTTCCAGCCATGAATCGATGTGCAAACCTTTCGGGCTGCCGAACCAGGCCTGGCGCAACTGCGGGTAGGCCTGTTCGAAGGTGTCGGCCAGGGCGAACACCACATCGTGAACTTCGATCTTGGCGCCGGGGTGGCGGCCTCCGAGCATGACGACGTAAAGCATGGGCGGTCCTTTGCGGGGCTAACGTAAGAATGCGGCATTGTACTGCCTGATTCGCGGATGCCGCTTTCATGGAACTGCACAGGACTCACTGAATTAGCATGGCCCCTGTGGGAGCGGCTTTAGCCGCGAACACCGGCGCAGCCGGTGCCAGGCACTGTGTTGGATTCTTCGCGGCTAAAGCCGCTCCCACAGGTACGCGTACCGTTTGCGCATTCAGTTCTCTGCGCGACAGCTCCGGCCTGACAGTTGCTCCACCAGAAAATCCACGAACACCCGCACCCGCGCCGGCATCGCCGGGCCGCCGACGAACACCGCATGGATCGGCTCGCGATCACCGGGGTTGTACGCCTCCAGCAACGGCACCAGCTGCCCGTTGGCCAGGTCATCGGCCACGGTAAAGGTACCGATGCGCGCCACGCCGGCGCCGAGCCTTGCCAACTGCGCCAGGGCCTCGCCGCTGCTGCATTCGATATTGCCCGTCACCTTCAATGAAAACGCCTGCCCGTCGCGACGGAACGGCCAGTCGGGTGCGGCGCGGCGGAAGTTGAAACGCAGGCAGTTGTGCCGGGCCAGGTCCTCTGGCACAAGCGGCGTACCGCAGCGCGCCAGGTACTCGGGCGAGGCGACGATCACCTGCCCGGTTTCGCCAATGGCACGGGCGCTCAACGAGCTGTCCGGCAGGTGGCCGAAGCGCAGCGCCACATCGGCCTGGCCGCCGAGAACGTCGGCCACTTCGTCGCTGAGGGTAAGGTCGACCAGCACCTGCGGGTAGCGCGCGCTGAACGCCGCCAGCAGCGGCACCACGGTCAGCCGGCCATGGCCCAGCGCTGCGCTGACCCGCAAGCGCCCGCGGGGCACACCCTGGTCGGTGATGGCCTCTTCCACTTCGAGCATGTCGGCCAGCACCCGCCGTGCACCACGCAGATACGCTTCGCCCTCGGGCGTGAGGGTGATCGCCCGGGTGGTACGCAGCAGCAGGCGGGTGCCCAGGCGCTGTTCGGTCCGCGCGAGGATGCGGCTCACCGCCGACGGCGTCAGGCCCAGCGCGCGGGCGGCGGCGGACAGGCTGCCCTCCTGGGCCACCTTGGCAAAGATTTCCATCTCTCCGGATCTTCCACTGAAGTCCATTTGTGCCTCTTGAGCAAAGGTGGTTCGCAAAAATGCAGTCTAGTGCGGCTCAGCTTCGGATCGTAGCATTTGCAGCACAGATAAGGAGCTTGCCATGCGTATCAATCCACCTCTTGTCGCGCTCGCCATCGGTGCCTTCGGCATCGGTGTCACCGAGTTCGCCCCCATGGGCATGTTACCCAGCATCGCCACCGATCTTGGCGTCTCCATCCCCGCAGCCGGGCTGTTGGTCAGTGCCTATGCGATCGGTGTGCTGATCGGTGCACCGCTGATGACCCTGGCCACGGTGAAGATCCCGCGGCGTCACCTGCTGATCGGGTTGATGGCCATCTTCACCCTCGGCAACCTGATGTCGGCCCTGGCCAGCGACTATGCCAGCCTGCTGGTCGCCCGTGTGGTCACCTCGCTGAACCACGGTGCGTTCTTCGGCATCGGTTCGATCGTCGCGGCCAGCGTGGTACCGCCCGAGAAGCGCGCCGGGGCCGTGGCCGCCATGTTCATGGGGTTGACCCTGGCCATCATCGGCGGTGTGCCGCTGGCGACCTGGTTCGGTGAAATGCTGGGCTGGCGCACGGCCTTCTGGGGCATCGCCGGGCTCGGCCTGGTGGCAATGACCACCCTCTGGTACGCACTACCCGATGTGCCGTCGCCCAAGGGTGGCGGGGCCATGGCCGAAATCCGCGTGCTCGGCCGCGGGCCGGTGCTGGCGGCATTGCTGCTGACCGTGGTGGGCTCCAGTGCGATGTTCACGGTATTTACCTACATCGCGCCGATCCTGCAGAGCGAGGCGGCAGCGTCCACCACCTTCGTCACGGCCATGCTGGTGTTGTTCGGTGTCGGCCTGACCTTGGGCAACGTGTGGGGTGGCAAGGCGGCGGACCGCTCGATCGACCGTACCCTGATGCTGTCGCTGGCCGTGCTGATTGCGGTGTTGCTGGTGTTCCCGCTGGTGATGGACTGGCCGCTGCCGACTGCGCTGGCGATCCTGGTGTGGGGCGCTGCCAGCTTTGCCCTGGTGCCGCCGCTGCAGATGCGGGTGATGGAGGCGGCCAAGGATGCGCCCAACTTGGCGTCGGCGGTGAATATCGGGGCGTTCAATCTGGGTAACGCGATTGGCGCGGCGCTGGGTGGGGCGGTGATCAATGCCGGGCTGGGGTATTCGGCGGTTTCCCTGGCGGGGGCGGCGATGGCGGTTTTGGGCCTGGTGATGGTGCTGCTGTTCGCTTGGCGGGGGCGGGCGGGGGCTGCGGCAAGTCAAGTTGCTGTGTAACAGGTGGAGATCTTCGGGGGCGCTTTGCGCCCCATCGCGACACAAGGCCGCTCCTACAGGAAACCGCGATTCCTTGTAGGAGCGGCCTTGTGTCGCGATGGGCTGCAAGGCAGCCCCACAGTCTTGCCCATCACGGCGTACCGTTACGGCCATGCAGGTGATAGGCCGGGCGCTCGCTCAGCCGTTCGTAATAATCGCGCACTGCCGGCAGGTGCGGGTGCTCGAAGGGCGTTTCGAACCAGCGGTTGACCGACAGGCCAATGGGGATGTCGGCCAAGGTGAACTGGTTGCCGGCCACATAGGCACCGGTACTTGCCAGCTGGCGGTCGAGAATATGCATGTAGCGCGCCCAGTCCGCGCAGCCGGCGGCCAGGGCCTGTGGGTCCTGGTGGGCCGGCGAGTGCCTGACCAGCGACATGAACGCGTAGCTCCAGGAACGGTTGAGGTCCGAGGCCTGCCAGTCGATCCACTGGTCGATCCTGGCCCGCGCCTGCGCCTCGCCCGGGTAGAACGCGGTGGCACCATAGCGCGTGGCCAGGTAGCGGATGATGCTGTTGGATTCCCACAGGGTGAAGTCGCCATCCTGGATCACCGGGATCATGGCGTTCGGGTTCAACGCAAGGAATTCGGCGCTGTCCGTGGGCTTGAAGCCCGCCCCCCAGTCTTCGCGCTCGAACGCGACCTCGAACTCGGCGCATGCCCACAGGACTTTTCGTACATTGATGGAGGAGGCTCTGCCCAATATCCGTAGCATGGTGTTCATCCTTGTGAGGGGAGATTGATCGTCCGTCACTGCCGCTTGCCGGTCAAGAGCCAGCGTGGTGGCGGAGCGTCCTCTTTGTAGGGTTCTTGTAGTCCATTTCCGAAAGTAAGCCTTTCCACCCCCAAGGTTATTGTGGCGGGGCAGGCAGCGCCCTAGTCTCGGCACCCTCGTAACCCGAGGAAATGGACATGGACAAAGACACTCCGAAAGAAAGCGGCAATCTCAATGTCGTGCGTGCAGCGGGCCGTTTTGGCAACGGCGGTGCCGAACTGGTGCAGATGAACGCGCAGTTGCCGATGCGCACGGCATTGATGGAGGCCTCGAGCATCATGGGCTGCATTACCGAACTCACCCGCAAGGCCATCGACCGGCCCGGTGACCGCAAGGCGATGATGCAGGCCACGTACTACCTGGCAGGCATGGCCAAGGCGCTGATCGACGGCCAGTTGCAGCAGTTGCGCCAGGCTCGGGGAGGCGAGCAGGAGCCTTAGTCAGGCTTGCCTGGGGACCATGAACTTGGCACCCTTGGTCAGTTTGAATCTCTGTATCACGACAGAAGGAAGTTCGCATTGAGCTGGGACAAGGTGGGGAAACTCCTCGTAGCCGTGCTGCTTGGCCTGATGGTCCTGCTGGCCGCCTATGGGTTGCTCTGGGGCAACCCGCGCCTGGAGGCATCGCTGACCTATGCCTATCTCACCTATCCCAGCCAGTTCAGCGAACGCATCACCAAAGCCAGCGAACAGCTCAAGTACGAGCAGTTGCAGGGGCGTATCAATGCCATAAGCGAGGGCGGGCTGAGCCACGATCAGGTCGAGCGGCTGATCGAAATGGCCCAGGCGCCGTATGCCCAGCTGTTCGCCAAGCCCTTCGAGGCCGGGCTGGTCGACCACCGTACCGGTCTGCTCATCGAGCTGCGCAACCGTGGTGATGCGCAGGTGCGCCAGGTGAAAATCCGCCTGCCGGCCAAAGGCCTGGTGCAGGTGCGCGATGCAGCTGGCAATGACACCATCGTGGAAACCTCCACCATGCAAGCGGATATCCCCACCATCGAGCCGGGTGGCGTATGCAAGGTATGGGTGTATTTCGATGCAGACTATTCGCAGATCCGCCAGGGCGGGGTCAGCATCAGTCACGCCGATGGCAAGGCTGACATACAGGTTTACCGCGAGGTCATCGGGTTCCCGGCCTGGGTAGCCCGTTACAGCCGCGAGCTGATGGTGCTGCTGGGCGTATTGGCGGCCAGCGTGCTGGGCCTGGGGTATGCCTGCCTGTCGCGCCGTAACCCGCACTGAACGCCTAACCTGCAGGAGCAGCCTTGTGCTGCGAAGAGGCCGGTACGAGCGATACACATTTTTGGTCAGTACCGGCCTCTTCGCAGCACAAGGCTGCTCCTACAGGTCAGTGCCCCATGGCACTGATAGTCAGTGAATCGCCACGGGGTTGGTGTTCTTGCCGGTCAACAACCACCCTCGTGCAGCGCCAGGCTCTGGCGCAACTGCACGAGCATGGCCTGTCGCAATGCCTGCGGCGCCTGCACGCGGATCGAGCCGGCCTGGGACAGCAGCCAGCCCATCAGCGAGCGGTTGTCGTCGACGGTAGCTACCAGGGTGGCACCACCTTCCGCCTGCAGCGTCAGTTGCATATCTGGCGACAGTGGCGACGCCTCAAGGCGCCGGGCAAGGGCATCATCGACCCAGGCGTGCAACTCGACCTGTTCCGCAGGTGTGAGCGCATCGGGCTGCAGCTGTTGCGCTTCGCCAGGGCTCAGGCCCGCTTGCCAGTACCAGCCGTAGGGCATGCCTTTGCTGTTGCACTGCAGCGGGAACAGTGCCGCGAGTTCGACCAGGTCGCGTTCGACCGTGCGTTTGCTGGTGATATAGCCAACGGTGGTCAGGGCGGCCTGCAACTGGGTGGAACTCATCCCCGGGTGACGGCCTGGCAGCAGCTTTAGCAGCTGCCACTGGCGGGCGATGGTGTGGCGGGTAGGGTGGCTGGGCAAAGGGCTCGTCCTTGAAGGCAGGCACGAAGCCTGCCTAAGTAGTGGCGTTTAGCTATTGCTCAGCATACCTTGTAGCAGAATGGGATCCAAGTTTTCGCATTTGGCGTTCAGTCCAGGCGCGTCACCCATTTGCCTGTGCCTTGGCCCTCTTTCAGCTGCCGCAGAGCCTGTGGCAAAGCCGAGAAGGTGAACTCGCGGCGCTGTGGCGCGATCAGGCGACCATCGGCAATGGCCTGCAGCAATTTTTCACCGGCCACGCGCAGGGCTTGGCGGTCTGCCAATTGGCCGTAGGCATGAATGCTGTTGAGCGCCACTTCATGCAGCGAGATCGCCGTGCTGAAAGCGGGCGTTGGTGCGGTTTCCTGGCGGTCCTGGATGCACACGAGGTGTCCGTTGTAGCCGAGCAGGTGGGCCAGGCTGCCGGCATGGGCGCCGCTGACGGTGTCGAACAGGGCATGCAGCGGGCGCTCGCCCAAAGCGGCCTGCAGTTGGCTCTGCCAGTCGGCGTCGTGGTAGTCGAACACCCCGCTCACACCGAGGGCCTTGAGCGAGGCGTGGTGGTGTTGGCCGGCACTGGCCCACACGCGCAGGCCACGCTGCGTGGCCAGCTGCGCGAGGTAGAATCCCACCGCGCCACCGGCGCCGATCACCAGCACGTCGCGGCTGGCACCTTCGGGTACCTTGGCCAAGGCCTGCCAGGCGGTCAGGGCGGGGCAGGGCACGGTGGCCGCGGCTGTGTCGCTGAGCGCGCTGGGGATATGCATGACCAGGCTTGCATCGAGCAGGCAGTGCTCGGCAAAACTGCCGTCACGCGCCAGCGATTGGTGGTAGGCGACGCGGCTGCCCAACGGCATGTCGACGCCTGCGCCAACCGCGACTACCACACCGGCGCCATCCACGCCCGGGACCGTGCCCTGTTGCCAGGCCGGGTGGCCCCACTCGCAGATTTTCCAGTCCACCGGGTTGAGGGCAATGGCGCGGTTGGCCACCAGCACCTCACCGGGGCCGGGTTGTGGCACGGGTTTACGCAGCAGTTGCAGGCCGTCGAGGCCGGCGTTCGGGGTCCAGGCCCAGGCTTGATGATCGGTTGGCATGGTGCGGGTCCTTTCGAGACGGGTGTGGGCGGCAGGCTAGCGGGGATCGGGCGTGGGAAAAAGGTGCGGTGAGGGCAAGGTGTTTTGACTGGAGGACAAAAAAGCGGGGCCGCTGGGCGGCCCATCGCAGGCAAGCCAGCTCCCACAGGTACAGCACCAGCCTGGAGCCTGTGCAATTCCGGTGGGAGCAACTGTCTTTAGAAATTTATTTTCAAGCGTGCCATTCGGGCAGGGCTTCGCCCTCCATTCGCGGGCAAAACAAAAGATTGACCCTTTCGCAACAGCCCAATCGCAACCTTTGCTTTCAGATCAAAACTCATTGTCCCGCGCCCATCTTTTTCCCGTCCCCACGTTCCCCCGAGAATCCACCCATCCCAACCTTCCACAGGTGATTCTCAAATGCCTCTCGCCTTGTTAGCCCTGACCCTGGCGGCTTTCGCCATCGGCACCACGGAGTTCGTGATCGTCGGCCTCATCCCGACCATCGCCAATGACCTGGCAGTGACACTGCCTTCGGCCGGCCTGCTGGTAAGCCTTTACGCCCTCAGCGTCGCCATCGGCGCGCCCCTGCTCACCGCCATGACCGGCCGCGTCCCGCGCAAGCTGCTGCTGGTCGGCCTGATGGCGCTGTTCACCGCCGGTAACCTGGTGGCCTGGCAGGCGCCCAGCTACGAATCGCTGATCATGGCGCGCATCCTCACCGGCCTGGCCCACGGGGTGTTCTTCTCGGTGGGCTCGATCATCGCCACCAGCCTGGTGCCGAAAGAAAAAGCCGCCAGCGCCATCGCCACCATGTTCAGTGGCATGACCGTGGCCTTCGTCACCGGTATCCCGCTGGGTACCTTCATCGGCCAGCACTTCGGCTGGCGCGTGACTTTCCTGGTGGTGGCTGCCTTCGGCCTGGTAGCGCTGCTCGGCGCACTGCTGTTCGTGCCCAAGCGCATCCAGCACAGCCAGCCGGCACCGCTGCTGCGCCAACTGGGGGTGATGCTGCAACCGCGCCTGCTGCTGGTGTATGCCATGACTGCCGTGGGTTACGGCGGCTCGCTGATCGCCTTTACCTTCCTTGCCCCGATCCTGCAGGACATCGCCGGCTTCGGCGCCAACAGCGTCGCCCTGGTGCTGCTCGCCTACGGCGTTTCGGTTGCCCTGGGCAACATCTGGGGCGGCCGCCTGGCCGACCGCAAAGGCCCGGTCAAGGCACTGTCGATCATCTTCCTGCTGCTGGCCGTGGTGCTGCTGGCGCTGACCTTCACCGCGCCGCATCCGGTACTGGTGGTAATCACCGTACTGGCCTGGGGCGCGGTGGCCTTCGGCAATGTGCCGGGCCTGCAGGTGTACGTGGTGCAGCAGGCGGAAAAGGTCGCCCCCGACGCAGTCGACGTGGCGGCCGGTTTCAACATCGCCGCATTCAACCTGGGTGTGGCCGGTGGCTCCTGGGGCGGTGCCCAGGTGGTGCAACAGCTCGGCCTTGGCCACACCCCATGGATTGCCGCGCTGGTCACCCTCGGTGCCCTGGCCCTGACCCTGTACAGCGGCCGCCTCGACCGCCGCGTACCTGCCCAGCCACAACCTGTCGTCAGCCGCGCCTGACCCCTGATTCGCCTTACGGAGATGCTCGCAATGCCTCAAGATCCACTGTTCCAACCCCTGCAATTCGGCGCCCTTAACCTGCCCAACCGCGTGCTGATGCCGCCGATGACCCGCTCCCGCGCTGCCCAGCCTGGCGATGTACCGACCGCGCTGATGGCCGAGTACTACGCACAACGCGCCAGTGCCGGGCTGATCGTCAGTGAAGGCACCTGGATCTCGCCACTGGGCAAGGGTTACGCCCGCACCCCGGGTATCCACACCCAGGCGCAGATCGACGGCTGGCGCCTGGTCACCGAGGCTGTGCATGCCGCGGGCGGGCGCATGTTCGCCCAGCTCTGGCACGTCGGCCGCCTCAGCCACAGCAGCCTGCTTGGTGGCCAGGCACCGGTGTCGTCCTCGGCGATGCAGGCCGAAGGCGTGAATGTGTTCATCGACAATGCCGATGGCACGCCAGGCTTTGTCCAGGCTTCCAAGCCGCGCGCGTTGAGCGAAGCGGAAATTGCCGAGATCATCGAGCAATACCGCCAGGCTGCGCGCAACGCCATGGCCGCCGGTTTTGATGGTGTCGAGTTGCACGCGGCCAACGGTTACCTGGTCAACCAGTTCCTCGATTCCGGCGCCAACGACCGCACCGACCGTTTCGGCGGTTCGCTGGAAAACCGCCTGCGTTTCCTCGACCTGGTCACCCGTGCGCTGGTCGAAGGCACCGGCGACGCCCAGCGCGTAGGCGTACGCCTGGCGCCGCTGACCACGCTCAATGGCTGTGTCGACGCCGACCCGGTCACCACCTATACCGCAGCGGCCAAGCGCCTGGGCGACATCGGCATCGGCTACCTGCACATTGCCGAAGCAGACTGGGATGACGCGCCGGACATGCCGGTGGACTTCAAGCAACAGCTGCGGGCGGTGTTCCCCGGGGTGATGGTGTATGCCGGCAAATACACCGGCGAACGTGCACGGCGCGCGCTGGAGGAGGGCTGGGCTGACCTGATCGGCTTCGGCCGGCCATTCGTGGCCAACCCGGACCTGCCGGCGCGGCTGAAGCTGAATGCGCCCCTGGCCGAGCACGAACGGGCCACGCTGTTCGGTGGTGATGCCCATGGCCTGACCGACTACCCGGCATTGGCAACAGCCTGACCCCGATCGCTCCTCATGGAACTGCAAGTGACTCATTGAGTTAGCAGGGACCCTGTGGGAGCGGCTTTAGCCGCGAACACCGGCGCAGCCGGTGCCATGCGCCGCGGTGGATTCAAAGGGCTGGGCGATCTCCCCCAAACACGGCATTTCGCCTGACGTGTCTCACCTCTGTGCTTGAGCAGTGACGACTTGTTTGTGTCCTATATATAGACCAAAATATGGCTCTCTATTGAGGGTGCAAACATGCAAAACATATTCGCTGACGTGGCCGTAAGCGTGTCGGAACTGAAAAAGAACCCATCCGCGGTGATGACCGGCGCTGCGGGTATGCCCGTCGCTGTGCTCAATCACAACCGCGTGATGGGTTACATGGTGCCGGCCGAACTGTACGAGGCCATGATGGAACGCTTGGAAGATCTCGAATTGAGCGAACTGGCCAAGTCGAGGTTGGGTGAAAAAGGCGTACCGGTATCCCTGGATGACCTATAACCTCGAATTCCTGCCTTCGGCACTGAAAGAGTGGGGCAAGCTAGGCCGCACCGTGCGCGAACAGATCAAGAAAAAACTCGCCGAGCGCCTGCAGTCACCCAAGGTACAGGCCGACGCGCTGCGTGACCTGCCGAACCACTACAAAATCAAGCTCAAGGCCTCTGGATATCGCCTCGTCTATCGAGTCGAGGACGAGCGGATCGTTGTAGTGGTGGTATCGGTTGGCAAACGCGAGCGTAGCGAGGTGTATCGATCCGCTCAGAAGCGGTAAACGCCATCATGGCCATCAACCAAACGCCGCACGCTGCCAATGCGCCTCGCTTATGATCGCAATGTTCGCACCCGCTTCCCTGATTTCCACGGCTTTCTTGATCTTCGTGCCATAACTGCTGTGCAGCCACTGCTCGTTGCCAATACTGCCAATGACCAGGTAGTGGGTCTTCTTGTTCACCCCCGCGGCGATTGAACCCCCACGTTCGACTACCAGCGCTTCGCATGCTTTGCGAGGCCCGTAAGCCATTGTGCCGGTAAACAGGAACATGCGGCCTGTCCACTCCAGTGTGGGTTCGGGGTTATCGAGTGGCAGTGAGGTGGGTGAAGAGAATGGGTTGTCGCTGCAGCGCGGCTTGCCGGTGAACTGCTGCAATAGCTCAAGCAGTTCAGCCGACTCGGAAGCATCCAGCATATTGTCTTTGAGCATGTCGCTCAGGCGCCGGTACAGCAAATTGATGACCGGATCCTCAAGATGAACGAGTTGCTGCTCCATCCATCCTTTGAGGAACTCGGCTTCTTGTTGATTGACCTGATTGTCAGCAGTCAGGCCCGCAGCGATTCCAATCAACCCATCAACCGAGCGCTGCGCGATCCGCGCTTCGTGAAAAAAGCGGCTGTTCTGAAATTCCTGATGAAGATCGACCATTCCCTGTTCCTCGTTGCTATTCCATCAGCATCACAGCGTTGGCGTATTTTTCCTGGTCCGGTGTGAACGTTGTCAGCATGCCGGTGTGATTACAGGTCAGGGTGAGCTCTGTTCGCGTATCGATGAACAGATCCTCGCCGCGAAGGCCCTGCCATTGCGCCAGGTACTTGAACGAACCGTACTTCATCGGTTTCTTCAATGCGCGATCATGGCCACCTTTCCAACCTAGCACCGGGAGTGCGCCATCGGCGCAGTGCCGGGCAAGTTCTGGCTGGGCCAGAGCCCGCTCACGGCCAATCTCCCAGCAGCGGATCAAGCCCTCGTCGGGCCCCTTCCATGCTTCTTCCCAAGTGATCAAGGGGCGGATGGGGTGATGAATAGGACGTCGAATGACCCCGGTAGCTCGATCCATGACTGAGATTGTCCGTAATGTTCAGTTGGTCTGGATGCTACTAATTGGCCACTATCGTGTCCAGTGCTCGTCGACCCCAGCTCTGCGTTCAGTCAAGGCTGTGCTGCAACGCCTCGATAAACACCTCTTCCGCGCGGCTGAAGCGCTGCTCCCTGTTCCACAACAGGTGGATATCCACATCGGCAATCCCTTCCTGCGGCGGCAGCTTCCACAGCAACCCGGCGTCTACATCCGGCGCTACCACATGCTCGGGCAGGCAACCTATGCCAAACCCGGCAATCACCAGCCGGCGTACCTCCTCAAGGCTTGGTGACGAGGCCACGATCCGCCCGGCAAACCCCTGCTGATCGCGGAAAATGGTCAGTGGCGACAGCATGCCGCCAATCTGGTCACTGGTGAAACTGACGAAGTTCTCGCGCTGCAGATCGCCCTCGTCCTGGCCAAATAATGCGTGGTGCTTGCCACAGAAGAACGCATAGCGCTGGCGCAGGAACAACCGTTGCTCCAGCCGTGGCTGCGCACGCCGGTTAAGGCTGAGGCCCGCCGTGGCGGTTTTTTCCTGCAGGGCGGCAACGATGTCGGAGCTGCGCATCACGTCGATCTCCAGCTCCACCCGCGGGTGCTGGCGGTGGAAGTCGGCGAGGAAGTCGTCGAAGTGTTCGTTGACGATACGGCTGATCATCAGCAGGCGTACCTTGCCCACCAGTTCGTCCGCCGGCTGCTCCAGCAAGCCGCCGATCTGCGACATCTGCCCATAGACCTCGCCAGCCAGCTGGAACAGCTGCTCGCCCATTTCCGTCAGCACGAAGCGCGGCCCGCGGCGGGCGATCAGTTGGCGGCCAAGCTGTTCTTCAAGGCGCTTGAGCGCCTGGCTCACTGCCGGTTGGGTGAGGTGCAGGCGGGCGGCCGCGCGGCTGATGGACAGCTCCTGGCCGATGACCCGGAAGGTGCGCAGCAGGTTCCAGTCGAGGCGGTCGTTGAGCAGACGGTCGGGCATGGCAGGGCTCGATAATAAGCAAGGCTAATATTTCGAATAATAAATAGAAAATTGACTAATCATAGCCCCGGGCCGATAAATCGCAGATATCGAGGCCTGCCGAATCGGTGTTGGCTTCTTCGCGGGTAAACCCGCTCCCACAGGTACGCCACTGATTTCGAAGTCTGTGGCGTACCTGTGGGAGCGGGTTTACCCGCGAAAGGGCCGGACCTGCCTCAAGGCATGCCAGGCAACTCATGCGGCCGCAGGTCGAATACCAGCACCTCGGCATCCACCCCGTTGCCCAGCTCCAGCACCTGTTCCTGCCTCACTCGCACCCCATCCCCTTCATTCAGCAATTGCCCATTGAGCTCGATGCTGCCCCGGGCCACATGCACATAGGCATGGCGGTTTTCCGGCAAGGTCAGGATGGCACGCTCGTCACCGTCGAACAGGCCGGCATACACCCGCGCATTCTGCCGTACCTGCAATGACCCCTCGGCGCCATCCGGCGAGATGATCAGGCGCAGCTTGCCGCGCTTTTCTTCGGCACTGAAATGCTGTTGCTGGTAACGCGGCGTTGCCCCCTGCACGTTCGGTACGATCCAGATCTGCAGGAAGTGCACCGGCTGCACCTGGCTGTGGTTGAACTCGCTGTGGGCCACGCCGTGGCCAGCGCTCATCAGCTGCACATCGCCCGGGCGGATCACCGAGCCGGTGCCCAGCGTGTCCTTGTGCTCCAGCGCGCCTTCCAGCACGTAGGAGAAAATCTCCATGTCGCGGTGCGGGTGTTGACCAAAGCCCTTGCCGGGGATGACGCGGTCGTCGTTGATCACCAGCAGGTCCGAGAACCCTTGCTCGTCCGGGTTGCGGTAGTGGCCGAAGGAGAAGGTGTGGAACGATTTCAGCCAGCCATGAAAGGCCAGGCCGCGGTCTTTGGCGTTGCGTACGGTGAGCATGACGGGTCTCCTGAACCGGCAGGGCGCCAGGCCCTGCCGCATGCGTGGATGAGGTTACTGCAGGTGCACTTTCAGCTCGCCGGCGGCCTGGCGCATGGCCGCTTGCACGGCCGGCACCTGATGCAGCGGGTTGAGCAGCCCGTAGTCATGGATCATGCCGTTGTAGCGCACCGAGGTAACGGTCACCCCGGCAGCATTCAGTTTACGAGCATAAGCCTCACCTTCATCGCGCAGCACGTCGAACTCGGCCGTTTGCACCAGGGCCGGCGGCAGGCCCTTGAGCTGTTCACTGCTGGCCCGCAGCGGCGAGGCGTAGATCTGTTCCCGTGCCTTGGCATCGGTGGTGTAGTTGTCCCAGAACCACTTCATCATCCCGGTGGTCAGGAAGTGCCCCTCGGCAAACTGCTTGTACGACGCAGTTTCGAAGCTGGCATCGGTCACCGGCCACAGCAGCAGCTGGAAACGCAGGGCCGGGGTGCCGGCCTCTTTGGCTTTCAAGGCCACTACTGCCGCCATGTTGCCGCCGACGCTGTTACCGGCCACGGCCAGGCGCTTGCCGTCCACGCCAATTTCCTTGCCATGCTCGGCCACCCAGCGGGTGGCGGCGTAGGCCTGGTTGATCGCGGTCGGGTAGTGCGCTTCCGGCGATGGGGTGTAGTCGACGTAGACCGCCACTGCGCCAGAGCCAACCACCAGGTCGCGGATCAGCCGCTGGTGGGTCGGGAAATCGCCGAGCACCCAGCCGCC
The DNA here is from genome assembly GCF_000814065.1 of Pseudomonas sp. C5pp. Classification (NCBI taxonomy): domain Bacteria; kingdom Pseudomonadati; phylum Pseudomonadota; class Gammaproteobacteria; order Pseudomonadales; family Pseudomonadaceae; genus Pseudomonas; species Pseudomonas sp. C5pp. Next base: position 43,048 of record NZ_JWLN01000035.1, read on the forward strand.
ACCGTGGAAGAACATGAACACCGGCAGGTCACCCTTCACGTTGGCCGGGCGCACCACTTGCAGTTTGATCGACTCGCCGTTGGCCTGGATGGTGCGTTCCTTCACCTCGATACCCGAGAGATCGACTTTGACCGAGGCCTGGGCACCGGTCAGCACCGCGCGGGCGTCTTTCGGGCTGAGCTGCTCCAGTGGCTTGCCGCCGCCTTGTTCCAGGGCTTCGAGGAAGGCCTGGGTGTGCTGTTCGATACCCGGGCTGCCAGCAGCGAAGGCGCTGGAAACGGACAGGGCCAGAAGGGAAGCGGTAAGGGTTTTGTGGACAATGTTCATGAGCGAATCCTTTTCTGTTGAATGTTGGTAGTGGGCGTCTTGCCTGGCCTTCAGGGCCATCGCTGCGACTTGTGCGTAGATTAGGGAGATGCGCTGATGGGAAAAAGCCGCTATAACGCGTTTGACTGTCACCAAGAGCGAGACAATGAACCCTTACGAAGACATGCGGATCTTTGCCCAGGTCATGGAAGCTGGCAGTTTCACTGCGGCTGCCGACCGCCTGGGGATGTCCAAGCAATCGGTCAGCCGGCGCCTGATGCAGCTTGAGGAGCGCCTGGGCGTGCGCCTGCTCAACCGCTCCACCCGGCGCCTGGATGCCACGCCGCTGGGCCAGCACTACTACCAGTCGGCGTTGCGCCTGCTCGGCGAAGTGCAGCAGGTGGAGCACGACATCAGCGGCCAGGCCCAGGCTTTGCGTGGCACCCTGCGTCTGAGTGCGCCGCTGTCGTTCGCCATGGCGCACCTGGGGTGCCTGCTGACCGAGTTCCTGCAGTTGCACCCGCAGGTGGATGTGGAGGTGGATTTGAGCGACCGCGCAGTGGACCTGATCGGCGAGGGCTATGACCTGGCGCTACGGATTGGTGCGCTGGAGGATTCCAGCCTGATTGCGCGGCGCATTGCCAGTGTCGAGCGGGTGTATTGCGCTAGCCCGGCGTACCTGAAGGCTCGGGGCGTGCCGGCCAGGCCGGAGCAACTGGCTGGGCATGATTGCCTGCCGTATGGTCATTCGCGGCAGGTGCAGTGGCAGTTCCGCCAGTGCGGCAAGGTACAGGCGATCCAGGTAGTCGGGCGGATGCGGGCTAACAATGGCGAGCTGCTCAGGGATGCGGCGATTGCCGGGATGGGGGTGACTTATCTGCCAACCTTCATCGTGGGACAGGCGTTGGCGGATGGGCGACTGGTGAAAGTGCTGGATGAGTGGCGGCCGCCAGCACTGCAGTTGTCGGCGGTGTACCCCCAGCACCGGCAGGTGGCGCGGCCGGTTCAGGGGTTTGTGAACTTCCTGCGTGAGCGCTTGGTGCAGCTCTGACCTTCGGTACCGAGTGAGCTTCTTCGCGGGCACGCCCGCTCCCACAGGTACTCCAGAGCCCCCAAGCCGAGTGGTGACCCTGTGGGAGCGGGCGTGCCCGCGAACACCGGCGCAGCCGGTGCCAGCCACCGCGTTGGCTTCTTCGCGGGCCTGCCCGCTCCCACAGGTACTCCACAGCCCCAAGCCCAGTGATGAACCTGTGGGAGCGGGTTTACCCGCGAAGAGGCCGGTGCAGGTCAACGCATCAGTTCATCTAGCCCGACCCACCCACCATCGAACTCATCCATGGCATCCAGCACCGCTTCACGGAAATACGCCAGCGATGCCCGATCAAACAGCAACTGCAGCGCCGGCCTCTCATCGCTCCCCACATTCAGCACGATCACGTTGATCCGCGCCGCCGAGGTCTGCGCCACCGCCCCAACGGGAAACGCCCGGGCGCGCAAGTCCACCCCGCACAACTTGGCCATCACCGCGCTGCAATGCACCCCCGAGAGCTGCAGCCAGGCATGACTATCCTGGCGCGGCAGCAGGTAGTTGCGCCGGGTATCCTGCACCCACCCGGCCTCTTCGGCAGCCACCCGTGCACCGCCGTCGGCCAGGCTGCCTAGCAACAGGTACTCGGTCTGTGACAAGCGCGCTATCCAGCCACCGTCTTCCTGGCGCACGGCCTGGTTGGGTAGCGACGGCAAGCGGTAGCCACGCGCCTGCAGGCAAGCGGCACTGTCGCCCCCGCGAAACCCGACCCGTGCCAGATCGGTCAGGTCAGTCAACGCGCAGGTATGCAGCAGTTCGGCCTGCGGGCCGGGTGAAATAAAAGCTTTGGCTTGCAAACTGGTCATCGCTCAGAGCTCCTGGCGCAGGTTGTCGGGATCGTGGAACGGCAGTGGCACCACTTTGGCATTGACCATCACACCGCCCTCAACGCGGATCGGGATGTGCATGCCAGGCGTGGCCTGATGGGCACCGGCGTAAGCCAGGCCAATGATCTGCCCCAGGGTTTGCGAGTATTCGCAGGATGTGACGTTGCCGCTGATGTCCGCCCCATCCAGCACCAGATGCCCCTCCAGCGGCTGCGGGCTGCCCTTGGGCAGGGTGAAGCCGACCAGTTTGCGCTTGAGCGGCTGCGCTTCGAGGATCTCGATCGAGCGTTTGCCGACGAAGAATGGCTTCTTGCGGCCGATGGCCCACTGCATGTCGATCTCCGCCGGGTGGGTCATGCCGTCGGTGTCCTGGCTGATGATCACGTGGCCCTTTTCCAGGCGCAGCAGGCGTTGGGTCTCGACGCCGAACGGGCGAATGCCCAGCCCCGCGCCAGCCTGCATCAAGGTATCCCACAGGCGCTCGGCGTGGCGCGCCGGCACGTGCACTTCGTAGCCCAGTTCACCCACAAAGCCCACCCGCAGGATGCGCGCGGCAATGCCGGCCACTGTGCCCTGGCGTACGCCGAGGTAAGGGAAGGCCTCGGCCGACAGGTCCACATCGTCACACACCTTGGCCAGCACCTGGCGTGACAGCGGCCCGGCCAGGTTGACCGCGGCCAGCGCGGCGGTGACGTTGGTAATGTCCACATCCAGGCGCCATTGCGCATTCCACTTCAGCATCTGCTGGTAGATGCGGTCGACGCCGCTGGTGGTGGCGGTGACGTAGAAGTGCTGCTCGCCCAGCCGGGCGCACACGCCGTCATCGATCACCACGCCATGCTCGTTGGTCATCAGCGCGTAGCGGGTGCGGCCGATGGCCAGCTTGGCGAAGCCGAAGGTGTAAAGGCGCTCCAGCAGTTCGGCGGCGTCGGGGCCGCGCACATCCAGGCCACCGAGGGTGGAAACGTCGATCAGGCCGACCTTCTCGCGCACATGGCGGGCTTCCTCCTGCATGCAGCGTTCGCGGTCCTCGGGCTTGCCATAATAGGCCGGGCGCTGCCAGATGCCGGCCGGCATCATCTTCGCCCCGGCTTCCAAGTGGCGGCGGTGCATGGGCGTTTGCCGGTACGGGTCGAAGGCGCGGCCGGCGACGTGGGCCAGTTTTTCCGCCTGGAACGGTGGCCGGGCGGTGGTCACCCCGGTTTCGCTGATGCTGCGCCCGGTGGCGTGGGCCACCAGGCGGGCGGTCGGCAGCGCCGAGTGGCGGCCCTGGGACGGGCCCATGCCGACCGTGGAGAAGCGCTTGACCAGTTGCACATCGCGGTAGCCGCTGCGCGTGGCGTTGACGATGTCGCGCACTTGCAGGTCTTCGTCGAAGTCGACGAAATCCTTGCCCTTGGGGTGGGAGAAGATCGGCCAGGGGAAGTTGACCTTGGCTTCGGCACTGAACACTGGCTGCACCGGCGCTTCCAGGCCCAGCGCTGCCAGCGCATCGGCAGCCCCGCGAGTGGCGTCGGCCAGTACATTACCCAGAGCGTGACGGCCGTTCACCGAGCCGGCGATGTCCAGCCCGGCCGGCAGGTTGCTGATGGCGAACTCGTCGCGGTTGACGTCGTAGGCCAGCTTGCCGCCAGCCTGGCACGGCAACTGGTACACCGGCATGTAGCCTGCCGACATGCACAGCAGGTCGCAGGCCAGGCGCAGGCCATGCGGGCCGACCTTGCCCTGGCCGGTGATCGGGCGAATATCCACGCCACTCACGTGGCGCATGCCCGCTTCGTGCAGGGCTTCGTACACGGTGCTGCCCAGGTGCACGGGTATATCGCGGCGCTTCAGTTCTGCGGCCAGTGCGGCATCGGCTGGCGCAGCGCGCATGTCGACCACCGCGGCCACGGCCACGCCTTGCTCCTGCAGGTCGAGGGCGGCGAGGTAGCCGTCATCGTGGCCGGTGAGGACTACCGCGCGCTGGCCCGGCTTGACCGCGTACAGCTTCATCAGCCGCTGCACGGCGCTGGTCAGCATGACCCCCGGCAGGTCGTTGTTGCGGAACACCACCGGCTGGTCGAACGAGCCGGCCGCCACCAGGCAGCGGATGGCGCGCACCTTGTACAGGCGTTTGTGCTGGATCACCGGCAGGTAGTTGTCGGTGAACCAGCCGTTGCAGGTGGCGTCCAGCAGCACCTGGATGTTCGGGTGGCCCTCGACGGCAGCCAGCAGTTCCTGGCGCAGGCTGGTGGCGCGGGTGCCGGCAATGTCGAAGCGGGCGTAGGTGAGCGAGCCGCCAAGTACCGGCTGTTGCTCGATCAGCAACACCTTGGCCCCGGCATTGGCCGCGTCCAGTGCCGCACGCAGGCCAGCCGGGCCAGCGCCGATCACGGCCAGATCGACGAACAGATAGGCCTTGTCGTAGTACTGCGGCCTGAAGCCTAGGTCGAGCACGCCCAGGCCGGTCTTCTTGCGGATCAGCGGCTCCCACACCTTCCACATGCCCTTGGGCTTGTAGAACGAGCGGTAATAGAAGCCCACCGGCATGAAGCGCGAAAACTTGCCCAGGTAGGCGTCGCGATCGTGCGCCAGGCTACCGTTGAAGTTCTGCCCTTCGACTACCTGGCCATCGCGGGCGGCTTCCAGGTCGGCCAGCACATTGGGCTCGTCCGGCAGCTGCACCAGGGTGTTGGCATCCTGCCCGGCCATGCTCAGCGGGCCGCGCGGGCGGTGGTACTTGAACGAGCGCGACAGCAGCCAGCGGCCACTGCCGAGCAGGGCGCTGGCGATGCTGTCACCGGCAAAGCCCTGGCAGGCCTGGCCGTCGAACTGGAAGTGCAGGGGCCGCTCGCGGTCGATCAGCAGGCCCATGGGCGCGGGGAGGCGAGTGTGGCTGTTCATCCGGCAATCTCCGGGGTGGCGGCGGGGGTGAAGTCGACGCGGCGGTCGAACAGTTCTTTCGGGTCAAAGGTGCGCAGCACCTGGTCGCTCACGGTGTGGCGTTCGGCCAGGAACCAGTAGCTGGAGGCATTGTGCAGCCACCACTCGGTCACCACCCCGGCCAGGTTGTCGCTGTTGAACACATAGTCGGCCCATTGCGCATCGCTGCAGCTGGCCGGGTCGGGCATGTGCCTGAATTCGCCGCCGTAGGTGAACTCGCTGATATTGCGCGGGCCGTTCAAGGGGCAGGTCAGGATCTTCATCGTCGTCGCTCCTTAGTGGCTGGCCGCTGTGGCGCCCATTTCGTTGACTTGCTGGAAGCGGCTGAAGCGCTCCAGGGCAAAGGGTGCGATCAGTTCCGGCACCTTGCCGCCACTGGCGACCAGCTCGGCCATGGTCTTGCCGCAGATCGGCGTGGCCTTGAAACCCCAGGTGCCCCAGCCGGCATCCAGGTAATAGTTGCGCACCGGCGACAGGCCCATGATCGGGCTGTAGTCCGGGGTCATGTCGGTGATCCCGGCCCACTGGCGCATCAGCTTGGCGTTGGCCATGAACGGGAACATCTCGATGGCGTGTGCCAGCAGGCTCTCCTTGAGGTCGAGGGTGGAGCGGGTGTTGTACAGCGGGTAGGGGTCGGAGCCGCCGCCAAAGACGATCTCGCCGCGGCTGGTCTGCTGCACGTAGCAGTGCAGCGCCGAGGAGCTGACCAGCGGATCGAGAAACGGCTTGAACGGCTGGGTGACCATGGCCTGCAGCGGGTAGGTGTGGATCGGCGCACGAATGCCGGCCTTGGCCATCAGCAGCGAACTGGCCCCGGCCACGGCCTGTACCACGCAACCGCACTGCACGGTGCCACGGTTGGTCTTCACCGCCTCGATGCGGCCATTTCGGATCAGCAGGTCCTGCACTTCGGTCAGCTGGTGGATCTCGACGCCGCGCTTGGCAGCCTGCTTGGCGTAGCCCCAGGCCACCGCGTCGTGGCGGGCGGTGGCACCATCGATGTGCCAAAGGCCGGCGAGTACCGGCAGGTGACCGGGGTCGAGGTTCAGGCTCGGCACCAGCTCGCGGATCTGCTGGCGGTCGATCATTTCAGTGCGCCCGCCAAAGTGCTTGTTGACCTCGGCGCGCTGGCGAAAGGCGCGCACGGTGGCGTCGGTGTGCGCGAGGGTGAGCTGACCGCGCTCGGAATACATGATGTTGAAGTCGAACTCGTTCGACAGGTTCTGGAACATGCGCACCGATTCTGCGTAGAAGCGCACACCCTCACTGGTGAGGTAGTTGGAGCGGATCACCGCTGTGTTGCGCGCAGTATTGCCGCCGCCCAGGTAGGCCTTCTCCAGCACGGCGACATTGGTGATGCCATGGTACTTGGCCAGGTAGTAGGCGATGGCCACGCCGTGGCCGCCGCCGCCGATGATCACCACGTCATAGCGTGGCTTGAGTTCGCACGGTGGTGGCAGGTCGACCTCCACCGGGTAGTCGGCGCTCAGGCCGTATTTCAGCAGGGCGAAAGGCATGCGGTGCGCTCCTGGTGGGCGGCCTGTTGTTGCAGGTCGAGGGCGAGCAGGGTGTTTTTCATCAGGTAGGCGATGGTCATCGGGCCGACGCCGCCGGGTACCGGGGTGATGCCGGCCACCTGGGGCAGGGCGGCGGCGAAGTCGACATCGCCGACCAGGCGGCTGTGGCCGCCTTCGTCGATGCGGTTGATACCGACATCGATCACCACCGCGCCAGGCTTGAGCCAGTCGGCACCGATCAGCCGTGGCTTGCCCACTGCGGCCACCAGGATGTCTGCCTGGCGACACAAGGCCGGCAGGTCGCGGCTGCGCGAATGCACCACGGTCACCGTGCAGTCGGCCTGCAGCAGCAGGGCGGCCATGGGCTTGCCGACGATGTTCGAGCGGCCGACCACCACCGCATGCTTGCCACGCAGTTCGCCACAGGCATCGCGCAGCAGGCGCATGCAGCCGCTGGGCGTGCACGGGGTGAGCACATCGCGGCCCTGGGCCAGGCCGCCGACGTTCTCGCTGTGGAAGCCGTCCACATCCTTCAGTGGGCTGATCGCCTGGAGCATGCGGTGTTCGTCGATATGGGCCGGCAACGGCAGTTGCACGAGGATGCCGTTGACCTCGGTGTCGCGGTTGAGGCGGTCGATCAGGGTCAGCAGCTCGGCCTGGCTGGTGTCTGCGGGCAGGCGATGCTCCAGCGAGCGGATGCCCACCTCTTCGGCACGCAGCACCTTGTTGCGCACGTACACCTGGCTGGCAGCGTCGGCGCCGACCAGCACCACCGCCAGGCTCGGTTGCACGCCGCCCTGGCGCAGCTCCTGCACCTGCTCGCGTACCTCGGCCAGCACCCGCGTCGCGGTGGCCTTGCCGTCGATCAGCTTGATACCGGGAGTGGCGTTCATTTGAAGATCACCGTGCGGTCGTGGTTCAGGAACACCCGATGCTCCAGGTGGTATTTCACGGCGCGGGACAGGGCGATGGTCTCGGTGTCGCGGCCGATGGCCACCAGGTCATCCGGTGCGTAGGCATGGTCCACGCGCTGCACTTCCTGCTCGATGATCGGGCCTTCGTCGAGGTCGCTGGTGACGTAGTGGGCGGTGGCACCGATCAGCTTCACCCCGCGCTGGTAGGCCTGGTGATAAGGCTTGGCGCCTTTGAAACCGGGCAGGAACGAATGGTGGATGTTGATCGCCCGGCCCGACAGCTGGCGGCACAGGTCGTCGGAGAGGATCTGCATGTAGCGCGCCAGCACCACCAGTTCGGTACCGGTGTCCTCGACGATGCGCAGCAGCGCGGCTTCCTGTTCGGCCTTGGTGTCCTTGCTGACCGGCAGGTAGACGAAACGGATGCCCTGGCGCTCGGCCATCGGGCGCAGGTCCAGGTGGTTGGAGACCACGGCGGTGATCTGCATGTCCAGCTCGCCCTTGGCATGGCGGTACAGCAGGTCGGACAGGCAGTGGTCGAACTTGCTCACCATCAGCAGCACGCGCATCGGCCGGGCACTGCTGTGCAGGCTCCACTGCATGTCGAAGCGCTGGGCGACATCGGCAAAGCCGGCTTCCAGCTGCGGTGTGTCACCCGTGACACCGGTGTTGTAGCGGAACACCGCGCGCATGAAGAAGCGCCCGTTGTCCTCGTCGTCGAACTGCGCCATCTCGCTGATGTAGCAACCGTGCTCGGCCAGGTAGGTGGTCACCGCGGCTACGATGCCGGACACGGCCGGGCAACTGACGCGCAGGATGAAGTGATCGGGAGCGGGATGCATGTCGGATAGGCCTCGTGATGGAGTGGGGCAGGTCGGGCACAAGGGCAAAAGAGGCTTCGCGTGGAGGCGAAGAAATATTTCTTGGTAGGAATATAAATTTCCTTTGGGCGATTTATAGGCGAAGAGGCGGGTGACGGTCTAGAGGTTTGTGAATTTTTTTTGCCTGACAGGAAAGTTTTAGCCGGGACCTGTAGGAGCGGGTTCACCCGCGAATAGGCCGGTACAGGCTATGATTGCTCCATGAGCACTACACCGCCTCTGCGCCAACCTTGCCCCCCTGGCGCCTGCGACTGCGGCCGCGAACACTTGGTCGATCACCCGCAGGCCGCTCAGCGCATCCTCCTGCTGACCCGCCAGGAGGAGAAACGCCTGCTCGACCGCCTGGAAAACCTCAAGGACCTGGAAGACCTGCAACGCCTGCAGCAGCGGATGTATGAAAACCTCGGCATTCGCGTGCACATTGCCCCCGGTTTCAACGAAGTGCGAACCATGCGCGGCATCGTCATCGAACTGGACGACCAGCCCGGGCTATGCCGCAAGACCCGGCAGTCGATCCCGGCGGCGATCCGCCGTGGGCTGGAGCGCAACCCGCAGGTGGCCTTCCGCTTGCTCGATACCCACGACCTGTTGCGGGATACCTGAAGACCGCGTCAGCCCCACTAATTTTTTCGCCGCACGCCACGTCTACTTGAAGGCCCCCCTGCGCCAGGCGCGCAGCAGCACCCATCACTCAAGGAGACAGGCAATGACTTCCGTTTTCGACCGCGACGATATCCAGTTCCAGGTAGTCGTCAACCACGAAGAGCAATACTCGATCTGGCCCGACTACAAAGCCATCCCCAACGGCTGGCGTGCCGTAGGCAAGAGCGGCCTGAAGAAGGACTGCCTGGCCTACATCGATGAAGTCTGGACCGACATGCGCCCGCTGAGCCTGCGCCAGAAAATGGCCGAAGCCGCCGCCCAGTGACTGCATTGAACCTGCTGTGCCTGCCGTATTCCGGGGCCAGCGCCATGGTCTACAGCCGCTGGCGGCGCAAGCTGCCGACGTGGTTGCAGGTGCGCCCGGTGGAACTGCCCGGGCGTGGCGCGCGCATTGCCGAGCCACTGCACACCGACATGCAGGCCCTGGCCTGGCAACTGGCCGCCGAACAGCGCCTGGCGGCCAGCACCCCCTACGCGCTGCTCGGCCATAGCCTGGGCGCCTTGCTGGCCTTCGAGTTGGCCCATGAGCTGCAAGCGCTGGGCTGCCCGGCGCCACTGGCCCTGTTTGCCTGCGGCACCGCAGCACCGACCCGGCGCGAGGACTACGACGGCAAGAACTGGCGCGAGCCCAAGAGCGACGCCGAGTTGATCGGCGAGTTGCGCGAGCTTCAGGGCACGCCCGAGGAAGTGCTGGCCAACGCCGAGCTGATGAGCCTGACCTTGCCCACCCTGCGCGCCGACTTCCTGCTGTGTGGTACCTACGCCTACCGCCAGCGGCCGGCCTTGCAGTGCCCGCTGCACGTGTTGGGCGGCATGCAGGACCGCGCCAGTGACGAGCAGCTGCAGGCCTGGCGCAAGGAAACCCTCGGGGCGTTCTCGCTGCAGATGTTCCCAGGCGGCCACTTCTTCATCCATGAGCATGAGGACCGGGTGCTCGCTGCACTCACCGCGTCGCTGCAACCGCTTCGGCTGTCCGCCTGATTGACGTCACCGCTTGCCTGGGGGAGGCTAGGCCTTTTCCCAGGCAAGAGGCAGACAATGCTGATCGATCCCCACAAGGCCACGCTGCTGGTCGTCGACATCCAGGAAAAACTCATCGGCGCCATGAGCGACCCTGAAGGCACCCGCGCGCGGGCCCGATGGCTGCTGGCAGCGACGAACGAGCTGGAACTGCCGACGGTGATTTCCGAGCAGTACCCCAAAGGCCTGGGCCATACCTTGGCCGAACTGCTGGCCGCAGCGCCGGCCGCCGAGGTGGTGGAGAAAAGCCATTTTTCCTGCGTGGCCGCCGAGTGCCTGCCAGCAAGTTTGATGGCGCGTGAGCAAGTGATTGTCTGTGGCATGGAAACCCACGTGTGTGTGCTGCAGACCGTGCTCGGCCTGCTGGCGCTGGGCAAGCAGGTGTTCGTGGTCGAGGATGCCTGCGACAGCCGTACCCCGGCGAGCAAAGCCGCAGGGCTGGCGCGCATGCGGGCCGCGGGGGCGCAGGTGGTGACCCGCGAAATGGTTCTGTTCGAGCTCATGGGCAGTGCCAGCCACCCGCTGTTCCGGCACATCAGCAAGACCTACCTGGTCGGTGAACAGCCCTGAACGGCCGGTTACTGGTTGCCGGGTTGATGGCCCTGGCGCTGCTGCAAGGTTGCGCCGGGCGTCGTGAGGAAGCGCCCGAGACGGACCCGGCCAAGGTCCGCGCCCAACTGCTGCGGCTGTTACCCGCGCAGGCCAAGGACCGCGAGGGCTGGGCCCGGGACATTCAGGTGGCGTTCGAGGCCCAGCGAATTGCCCCCAGCAAGAGCAACCTGTGCGCGGTGCTGGCGGTGACCGAGCAGGAATCGACCTTCAATGCCGACCCGCAAGTGCCCAACCTGGGGCGTATCGCCCGAGAGGAAATCGACCGCCGCGCTGCGCGCCTGCACATCCCCAAGCTGCTGGTCGACGGTGCACTGAAGGCGCCGTCGGGTAATGGCAAGAGCTACCAGCAACGTTTGCAGGCCGTACGCAGCGAGAAGCAGTTGAGCGAACTGTACGACGAAGTCATCGCTCGCGTACCGCTGGGCAAGACCTTGCTGGGCGGGCTGAACCCGGTGCATACCGGTGGGCCGATGCAGGTCAGCATCGACTTTGCCGAAAAGCATGCGCGGGATTACCCCTACAGCCATGATGGCAGCATTCGCCAGGAAGTGTTCACCCGGCGCGGCGGCATGTATTTCGGTATCGCCCACTTGCTAGGCTATTCGGCCAACTACGATCGCCAGCTGTACCGCTTTGCCGATTTCAACGCGGGCTGGTACGCAAGCCGCAATGCGGCATTCCAGGCGGCACTGAGCAAGGTGACGGGGGTAACGCTGGCGCTGGATGGCGACCTGGTGGCGCCGGGCTCGATCATGCCCGGGACCACTGAAAAGGCGGCACGCAAACTGGGAGGAAAGCTGGGCCTGCGCAACCCGCAGATTCGCAGCCAGCTGGAGCAGGGCGATAGTCTGGCCTTCGAGGACAGCAAGCTGTACAGCGGGGTGTTCGCCCTTGCTGATGCAGCGGCCGGCAAGCCGGTGCCACGGGCGGTGCTGCCGGGGATCCAGCTGAAAAGCCCGAAGATCACCCGCAAGCTGACCACGGCGTGGTTTGCCGGGCGGGTGGATGAGCGTTATCAGCGGTGCATGAAGCGCTAGCTGTCCATCGCTTGCACCGGCCTCTTCGCGGGCTTGCCCGCTCCCACAGGTACCTCACTGTTCTCTGGCCCTGTGCTATCCCTGTGGGAGCGGGCAAGCCCGCGAAGAGGCCGGTGCAGCCAACATCAGCTTTCGCCCAGGGCGGCAACTACCTGATCCACACTGGCCTTCAATCCGGCAAGTGCATCCTCAGGGTCACTCTCCACCACCACCAGCTTCGCCCCGGACGCCTTGATCACCTCGGCCACAGCCGCTTCCGGCTGCCGATGGTCCAGCACCAGCGCCACATCCTGCGCCTTCAGGTTGTCCCCCAGCGCCTTCAGCGCAGTCGCATCCCACTCGGCTGGCAGCGGCTGCTCGACCACGTCCAGGTTCAACCCGCTGGCCAGATAACCCAGCCGCTCCGACAGGCTCACCACCGTCAGGTTGTCGACCTTGGCCAAGCGTGTCTGGCTGCTGGCCGAAAGCTCCAGCAACTGGCGTTTGAGCCCGGCCAGGTTGCCCTGGATCTGCGCCTTGTCGCCCGGCGCCAACCGCTCCAGGTCATTGGCTACCACATCGGCCATGCGCCCGAAGTTGGTCGGGTTGAGCCAGGGGTATGCGCCATAGGCCTCGTCGCCGCTCACCGCTATGCCCGGCAGCGCGCCATCCACTGGCCGTGCGGCGTCGATTTCGACGATCCGGATATTGCTACGCCGGGCCATCGGGTACAGCGGGTCGTCACGCCAGATCGAGCGCACGCCGATCACCGCGTCGGCCTGCTGCGCGGCCTTGTGCAGACTGGCGCCACCGCGACCGCTGAAATAGGAAGGCTGGCGGCTGGCAGGCAGGTTGGCGGGTGCTGCACGCTTGAGCTGCACCTTGGTGCCCTCGAGCAAGGCGCTGGCCAGGCTGTGGGTGACGGGCAGGGTGGTCAGCACTTGCGTGGCGAAAGACAGCGACGGCAGGCCGGCCAGGGCCAGCGCCAGGGTCAGGCGTTTCAGGTTCATGCCGGGTTTCCTTGCAGGCGGGGGACGAGGGCGCGGGCCAGCGCCGCCAGGGCGAAGCAGATGCCGGCGACCAGGATGATCGCGGCGCCGGACGGCACCGGCAGGTCGAAAACGATCGGCAGCAGGATGCCCAGCAACGTGCTCAGCGTGGCGATCAGCACCGACAGGAAGAAAAAGCCCTTCAGCGACTGGCTGACCAGGCGTGCGGCGGCAGCGGGGATCACCAGCAGCGCCCCGACCAGGATCGCCCCGATCACCTTCACCGAGGCCACGGTGACCAGGGTCACCAGCACCACGAACAGGTAGTCCAGGGTTTTCACCGCCACCCCGCGCACGGCTGCCAGCTGTGGGTTGAAACTGGCCAGCATGATGCGGTTGTACAGCGGCACTGCCAATGCCAGCACCAGCACCGCGACGATGCCCAGCACCACCAGGTCCTGGCCGCTGACGGTCAGCACCGAGCCGAACAGCACGTTCTCGAGGATGTGCACATTGATCTTTCCGGCCAGCATCAGCAGCAGGCTGGCACCCAGCGCCAGCGAAACAGAGAGGAACACGCCGATCAGCGTGTCCGGCGACAGCCCGGTGCGGTTGCGCAGGAAGTTGAGCAAGATGCCGAACAGCAGGCAGTAGCCGAACAGGCTGCCGTAGGGGCCGGTGTAGGGCTCGCCCAGCAGGATGCCGATGGCCACGCCGGTCAGCGCGGCATGGCCGACCGCCTCGGAGAAGAAGGCAAAGCGCTTGACCACCACCAGGGTGCCCAGGCCGCCCAGCACCGGGCCGATCATCAAACCGGCCAGCAAAGCGTTGACCACGAAGCCGTAGGCCAGCGCCTCCGGCAGGTACCCGGCAGTGGCCCAGTCCTGGACCGTTTGCCGAAAGATTTCAAAACTCATCAGGCAAGGCTCTCGCTACGCGGGTGAACGGAGAACAGGCCGAGCAGGCGCTCCGGGGTCAGGGCCTGGGCGGGCGGGGCGTCGAACAGTACCTGGCGGCTCAGGCCGGTAACTCGGTCGGCCAGACGCATCACGGCTTCCAGGTCATGTTCGATCCACAGCACGGTGGTGCCGGCCTGGCGCCAACCCTGCAGCAGTTGTTCGAACACCTGGATGCCGGCTTCATCCAGGGCCGACATCGGTTCGTCCAGCACCAACAGTTGCGGCTCGGGGATCAGGCCCTGGGCCAGCAGCACGCGTTGGCGTTCGCCACCGGAAAGTGCGCCCATGCGCCGTTTGCGCTTGTCGAGCATGCCGACCTGCGCCAGGGCTGTGTCGATGGCCGGCTGCACGCGACGCGACAAGCCGAGGAAGGCAGGGCGGCGCTGGCACATGGCAGCCATGAAATCGTCCACGGTCATCGGCAGGCCACGGTCGAATTCCAGCGCCTGCGGCACATAGCCGATCACTTCGCGATCGCCGGGCCAGTGCAGGGTCAGCTGGCCCTGGTGCGGCATCTGCCCGAGCAGGGTCTTGATCAGCGAACTCTTGCCGCCGCCGTTGGGGCCGACGATGGCATGCACGCTGCCGGCGGTGACGTTGAAGCTGACCTGTTCGAGGATGCGGGTGCGGCCCAGGGTGAGGTCGATGCCGGCGAACTCGATGCGCGGCCCGCAGGCTGTCACCAGGTTGGCGGCGGCGGTCATGCGCGGTTCTCCTGGATGGCGCGGACCACGGTGTCGAGGTTGCGCTTCATCTCCACTTCGTACTTGTCCTTGGTGTATTCGCCGTAGGAGATGTGCGTAAGCGGGTACAGGCGCACGCCGGATTCACGCTGGATGGTTTCGACATAGGCTGACGGGAAGTCCATTTCCGAGAAGATCACCCGCACGTCCAGCGCCTTGAGCTGGTCGATGGTCTTCTTCAGCTGGGCCGGGCTGGGTTCGATGCCATGGGCTGGCTCGACCACCGCAGTCACCTCCAGGCCGAAGTCACGTACCAGGTAGTCGTAGGCGGCATGGATGGTGGCGACCCGGAAGGTGGCGCTGGGCGCCTCGGTGACCTTGGCCAGTGCTTCGGCACGCAGTGCTCGCAGGCGCTTGGCATAGGCGCGGGCGTTTTGCGTGTACAGCTTGGCGTTGTCCGGGTCGAGCTTGCCCAGTTCGCGGGCGATGTTGTTGACCTGGGCGATGGTGGTGCTGATCGACAGGAAGGTGTGCGGGTTGACCACCTTGCCGGCGCCGCGGGCGGCAATGCCGGTGGCCGCCAGCAAGGGTACGTTCTGGTTGGCCTCGATGGTGTTTATGTCGGGCTTCTCGCTGGCGGCGATCATGCGGTCGGCGAAATCGTCATGGCCGACGCCGTTCAGTACCACCACGTCCAGGGTGCCGATGCGCTTGATGTCCTCGGCCCGTGGCTCGTAGGCATGGGGGTTGAACCCTGCCGGAATCAGCGGCACCACTTCGGCCTTGTCGCCGACGATGTTGCTCACATAGCTGTAGTAGGGGTGCAGGGTAATGCCGATACGCAGGGGCTTGCCGTTATCGGCCAGGGCCTGTGCCGGCATGGCAATGGCCAGGAGCAGGGCGAGGGCGGAGCGGAGCATTGGGGAATTCCTTGGGTTCAATGACGGTGTTCGCGGGTGACCCCGGCGTCGTAATGGCTAACCACCTGCTGCCAGCCGGCGGCGATCAGGGCGGCCTGGCCAAGGTCGTCCGGGGTCACGGCGGCGCTGTCGCGGCGCAGCCAGACATCGGCCTGGCCGGTGCTGTCGGCCGGCAGGATCAGCAGCAGGCTGCCGGCCACTTCCGGGGCCTGGCTGCGGCCAAGGTAGGCCCCGGTCTCCAGCCACGACCATTGGTGGCTGCCGCGGCCCTGGCTGCCGGCATCGACCACGAACGGCGGCAGGCCTTCCTCGGCAAGAGCCTGTACGCTGGGCGCAGCGGTGTTCTCTTCACGCAGCAGCTGGATTTCGTCGAAGGCCACCCGCAAGTCGGTGTACAGGCCTTGCTCGGCGGCGGTCAGGTCGCGACGGGCGTCTATCTGGTGGCTGGCGATAGCCTGTTCATCCTCGCGTTCGCCGCGCAGCAGCACCACGCCGGTGGCGAGTACCACGATCAGCAGGCTGACCAGCAGCACGTACAGGGTTTCGTGCCCGGCGCCGGCCGGGCGAATCACTTGGGCGCGGCTCATGGCTGGGCAATATCGGCGTAGTCGACTTCCACCACGTGCCCGGGGCCGGCATCGAACAGCACGTAGAACTCGCCGTCCGGGCGCTTGAAGGTCAGGGTCGAGTCATCACCGAGCTTGCCGCCGACCAGCACCTGTTCGTCGTAGCCGATCACATCCAGGGTAACTCCGGGGGCGCCGCTGCCGTCCGAGAAGCCGCCGGTGCACTTGACCTGGCCGCCGGCCAGCTCTTCACACTCGCACATCGGGTTGTGCGCCAGGGCCGGGCAGGCGGCCAGCACCAGCAAGGGCAGGGCGAGGGTGCGTATCAGGTGTTTCATTTCTTGCCTCCTTGTTTCTCGAGCCAGGCCACGGTGGCTGGCGATGCCTTGGCCAGAGGGACCGACGCCTGGTGCATGCTGCCGTCCCAGCCTTCCAGGGTGATCCAGATCTGCGCGTCGGGCTTGGTGCGTGGCGGGATCGGCAACGAGGTGCCCATGTTGTACGGCGCACCGAAGAAAATCGTGCCGGCGGCGCGCAGGCTGCGCGGTTTGCCGATGCGCAGGTAGGCCGCCTTGACGCCGTTGACGCAGGCCTTGCACAGCGATGCATTGAAGACCTTGAAGTGGCCGGCCGGGCCATCGGCGCGGGGAGCCTCGTCACGCATCTCGGCCAGGTCCAGGGTATAGGGGCCGACCTGGATGTCGTTGATCACATTGGCGCCGAGCCCCGCTTCGCCGCGAAACAGCTTGGCCTCGGCGAAGTACTTGGGCATGAAGCCCAGCGGGATGAGAATCAGCAGGATGTTCAAGTGAAAACGCCACTTCAGCCACAGTTGCTTCAGCGGGCTGACGGTCACGGCTTGGGCCTGGCTCATGGGCGGATCTCCACGGTGGGTTCATGGCGCGCCATGCGCGGTGCGCGCTCGCTGCGCTTGAGGGCGGCGGCGGTGGCCTGGGCGGTGCGTTTGGTCCAGATCAGCAAACCGCTGAACACCATCAGGGTGAGGACCAGGCCGAAGAAGAACCACACCAGCTTGATCGGCAGGCCGCCGAAATCGCCGGTGTGCAGCGGGCGCATCGACTCGGTGACGAACTCCAGGGCGGAGCGGTCGCTGATCAGGAACTGACTGTCGACATTACGCGTGTACGGGTTTACCGAGGCGCTCTGGAACATCAGCGGGTACCAGCCTGGTCCGGCCAGGGTGATGTGGCTGTAGGCGGTAGCCGGCAGCGAGATGAAGCTGATCTCCAGCCCCGGGACCGCCAGGCCGGCGATGCGTGCCGCTTCATCCAGGTCGATGCGCGCTGCCGGGCTGCCATTCGGGGTTTGCGGCACGTCCTCACGGGCGATCACCGGCACGATGGGCCGGCTGGAAATGGTGATGTGGTTGTCGGCCAGGATTGCCTGGATCAGGAACCAGGTGCCGGTGATGGAAATGACCGCGATGAACCAGATCGACCAGACCCCGGCCAGGCGGTGCAGGTCGCCCCAGAAAATTCGCGAACCATGGCCGGTGCGCACCGGCTTGAAGAACCCCTTCCAGAACTTCTTGTACACCACCAGGCCGGTTACCAGCGAAGCCAGCATGGGCAGGCCGAGCAGCGACACCAGGTACCAGCCCCAGCTGAAACCGCTGGTGAACGGCACCAGCCACCAGCCGTGCAGGGCGCGGGTGAAGGCTTCGAAGTTGAAGTCCGGGGTCTTGCCCTGGATGGCCCCGGTGTAGGGGTTTACATACAGTGTCGGGCTGGTGCCGTCAGGCAGGGTGACATTGGCCTTGACCGCGAAGTGCGAACCGTCGGGCTGGATCAGCCGCTCCACCACCATGTCCGGCTCGGCCTTGTGCATGGCGTCCAGTACCTGCTGGAAGCTCAAGCGCTCGGCGTCGGCGTCGGGCTTGTTGGCGCGCACGGCGGGGTCGGCCAGCCAGACGATTTCCTGGCTGACCACCGCGAGCATGCCGGTGAAGCAGACGATCAGGACAAAGAACCAGATCGGCAAGGCGAGCCAGCTGTGGACCAGGAACCACAGCCTGGATTTGGATTTTTTCGGTGATTTGGCCATCTGACGGTCTTCTGCAATGGGGAGTCGAGCGTGTGCCCAGCCAAAGAGGGGCTGTATTGATAAGGACGAATGAGAATCGAAAACCTGCCGTTTTAAATGCAAGCAAATGTTTCGGGCAAAGAAACCTGAAAGCTAGCGCGACCCTGTAGGAGCAGCCTTGTGCTGCGAAGAGGCGGTACTGACAACAGAGATGCACTGTCAGTACCGGCCTCTTCGCAGCACAAGGCTGCTCCTACAGGTCCTGTTAAATGGCTAGGGGATCAGGCGCGGGTGAGGGCCACGGCCGGTTGCGGCTTGCCGTGCAGCTGCGCCAGGTCCTGGTACAGCGCGCGGCCAATTTCCGCAGCGCGCGCCGGCAGCACCGAGAGCAGGGTGTCACTCAGGCCGTGGCTGTTTTCGCAGAAGCCCTGCAGGTACACCGAGGCCTGCAGGTCGGGGCTGGCCAGCACGCGGTAGTTGCGGTCGACGCTGAAATCTTCCAGGTAGCCGGCCAGGGGCGCCAGCAGGTCACGGTGCGAGCGGCGCTCGTAACCGGTGGCGAGTATCACCGCGTCGTAGCGGTGGGTCTGCTGCTGGCCGGTGGCGAGGTCGCGCAGTGTCAGCTCCAGGCCTTCGCGAGTGGCCACCACGGCTTCGACCTGGCGCCGGCACAGCACGTTGTGGCGGTACTGGTGGGCGACCTTCTGCCGGTAGAGAATGCCGTAGATGCGTTCGATCAGGTTGAGGTCGACCACCGAATAGTTGGTGTTGTGGTATTCGCCCAGCAACTTGCTGCGCTGGTCGGCCGGTTCGTTGTAGACCAGGTCGGTGTAGTCCGGCGAGAAGATCTCGTTGACGAACGGGCTGTCATCGGCAGGCTTGAGCGCCGAACCGCGCAGGATCATGTCGACCTTGACCGACGGATAGCTGTCGTTGAGGTCGATGAACGCCTCGGCGGCGCTCTGGCCCGAGCCGATCACGGCAATGCGCATCGGCTTGCCGGCGGTGCATGGCAGCTTGTTCAGGCTGCTCAGGTACTGGGAGTGGTGGAATACCCGCGGGTCGTCCTTGAAGGCACCGAACTTTTCCGGGATTTTCGGCGTGCCGCCGCTGCCGACCACCACCGAACGGGTGCGGCGGCTGTATTCGCGACCTTGGGCGTCGCGCGAGACCAGGCGCAGGTGCTCGACCCGGCCGGCCTGGATGTCCGGCTCGATGCGCAGCACTTCCTCGCCATATACCGCCTGGGTGGCGAAGTGCTCGGCGGCCCAGCGCAGGTAGTCGTTGTACTCGAGGCGGCAGGGGTAGAAGGTGCCGAGGTTGATGAAGTCGGCCAGGCGCTGCTTCTGGTGCAGGTAGTTGACGAAACTGTAGGGGCTGGTGGGGTTGCGCAGCGACACCAGGTCCTTGAGGAACGAGATCTGCAGCTCGCTCTGGGTGGCCAGGGTTTCGCCATGCCAGCGATAGTCCTGCTGCTTGTCGATGAACAGCGCGTCGAGGGCATGGCCGTGGGACTCGGCGAGTTCTTCCAGGGCGATGGCCAGGGCCAGGTTGGAAGGGCCGAAGCCCACGCCGATCAGGTCCTTGATGGTTTCCGGTTTTGCAGACTGGCTCATGGCTGCGGTTCCATAATGGTCGAATGTTGACGCTCGCCGGGAGAGACCGGCGCCTGCGTTTGTACATTGGGTGGAACGAGCCAAACGATGGGGAATTTACTGGCGGCCGATCGGCCACTTGCAGCAGGGGGCTAAAGGCCTGCGCCTGTCGGCCGATAGGCAGAACAACCCAAGGACCCATTTGCAACGCAGGGAGAAAGACATGACAGGTATTGCAGCAGTCAGCATCAGCACCACGAGCCAGGCGCTGAGCACAACCCAGGCCGCCGACAGCCAGGATGCGCAAAAGACTGAAGAGAATGGGGTCGGCACTCAGGCCGACACGTCGAAGGTGAACGGTGGTGGCCAGACTCAAGGTGCCCAGAGCAGCAGTGAAAGTTCGGAGCCTGCGCACATCAGGCAATTGCGCGAGATGATCAAGAAGCTGCAGAAGCAATTGGCCGAGGAGCAGAAGCAACTGGCCCAGTTGATGGCGCAGAAGATGGACGAAACCACCAAGCTGGCAGCCGTGGCCGCCAAGCAGGCGAGCATCGCCACCATCAATGGTGAAATCCTGCAGGCCACCGCGCAGTTGCTCGAAGCGTTACAGAAAACGGGTGGCAGCAGCGCGGGCGGGATGGTCAGCACCACGGCCTGACGAACTTGGGGCTGCTGTGCAGCCCCATCATTCCGGCTTCGGTCATTCGGCCGCCAGGCGCCCCTTGTTCTGCCGCTCTGCCTTGTACTGCATGGCCACCGCCGGCGCCGGCTTGGCAGCACCGGTTTCCAGCCACTGACGCATGCGGCTGGCATCGGCGAAGTGGGTGTACTTGCCAAAGGCGTCGAGGATCACCATGGCCACCGGGCGGTTGTCCATGCGGGTCAGCAGCACCAGGCAGTGCCCGGCTTCATTGGTGAAGCCGGTCTTGGTCAGCTTGATGTCCCAGTTGCTCTTGTTCACCAGGTGGTCGGTGTTGCGGAAGCCCAGGGTGTAGTTGGGCTTGCGGAAGGCCACGGTCTTCTCGCGGGTGGTCGACAGCTCGCTCAGCATCGGGTACTTGCGCGACGCCATCAGCAGCTTGGCCAGGTCACGGGCCGTGGACACGTTCTGCGTCGACAGGCCCGTTGGCTCGACGTAGCGGGTGTGCGCCATGCCCAGGCTGCGGGCCTTGGCGTTCATCGCCTTGATGAACGCCGGGTAGCCGCCAGGGTAATGGTTGGCCAGGGTGTTGGCCGCACGGTTTTCCGATGACATCAGGGTAATCAGCAAGGTTTCGCGGCGGTCGAGCTGGCTGCCTAGGCGCACACGCGAATACACGCCTTTCATTTCCGGGTTGTTGGCAATGGTCATGGTGAGCATCTCATCCATGGGCTGCTTGGCATCCAGCACTACCATCGCCGTCATCAGTTTGGTCACCGAGGCAATCGGCACCACGCGGTCGGCGTGGCTCGAATACAGCTCCTGGTTGGTGTTCAGGTCGATCAGCAGGGCGCTGCCCGAGGCGAGGTGCAGCTTGGATGGGTCACGTTGAACCTGGGCCGGGGGTTGTGCAGCAGCGGTCGACGGAAGGGTCGCAGTACCTGTGAGCAACAGCAGCAGGCTGAGGATGGACAGGGATGTTTTCACGTTGAGGCTCACTAAAAGTTGGTATGTCGTTGGCTGTGCAAGGGTTTTCCCCCAAAAAACCGCTGCATTCTGGAGTATGGCTGATTTGCTGTCGAATGCCTTATGACTAAAGGGCGCAACGTGAACGAAATTTAATCCGGTACCTGTCCTGTACCCATCATCACTCTGCCGAAGACAGCAGAACAACCTCGAAGGTCGTCCCTTCCTCCTCAGTCGACTCCACCTCAATTCTGCCACCGTGGTTCGCCACGATCTCCGATGCGATGAACAGGCCAAGGCCTAGCCCCGCTGCTGAGCCCCGCTCTCCGGATGAGTAGCTCGAGTATCTCCCTTCCGGCTTGAAGATGTAGGGCATCACCTCGGGCGGAATAGGTTCTCCGGAATTCTGAACGCTGACCCGTGGAACACCATCCACCTTGGCCAGCGTGACCTTGATCGGGGCCGTTGCATCGCCATGGCGCAGGGCATTGCCTATCAGGTTGGAGAAAACCTGAGAGATGCGGTCAGGGTCGAATTGGCCCGTGATGTGCGCCTGCTCATCCAGGATGATCCGCGCGTGCGGGAACGCCGTGCGCAGTTCGTCAATGACAGCCTTGCAGATTGGATTCAAATCCATTTTCCGCAAATCCACTGGAATGCCAGTCCCCAGATTGCAGCGGGCCAGATCCAGCAGATCGTTGATCATGACATTTGCCCGATGTGCACTGGCACAAACCTGGGTCGCAAGTAACTTTCCCTTTTCATCCAGACCGGCCTGCCGCTGGATCAGCCCGCCAGCCATGAGTATCGCGCCCAAGGGCGAACGCAAATCATGACCGAGCACGGCTAGCACCATTTTCCGGGTCGCCTCGACTGCCGTTCCGTAGGCAGCGATCGACTCTGCGAGCGCCTGGTCAATCGCTTCATTGAACCGGATCATGTCCTGAACATGATGCGCGTCTGCGAACGACTCCTGGGTAAGCCAGAGTGACAGAACGCTTGCGCGCAATGCCCGGTATTCGGACACCATCTGGTCCATCGAGAACCCAGCTATCAAGCGAGCAACCGCGTGGGTCTGCGCTGCGGTTTCGCTTGAACTCCTGGGGCCTCTGCCTTGTGCCTTCTCGGACTGTTGTTGCCTGCTCTGAGGCGTTCTCATGTCTGTGGCCACGGTGCGGAGCATCTTTTCGGCATGATCGCGCAAGCCGGAGGAGTCCTGCTTCGGCAGCTCTGTTTCAACCGAGCGGGCGTAGTTTTCCCAACCCTGGAGAATGGGTTCCATACTGCTATCAATGAAATCGAACAGTCTCATGGGGCCTAACCCTGTCTGGAAAAAAGAGACCCGAACAGCTTAGTTCATCCGGGAATCAGGAAGTTTGGGCGGCAGCCATTCGAGCTGATCGCTAAATGCAGGGCGATCCCGATGCAACCTGTGCCGGGATGCAGGGGCATCGGGATGTCTCGCCGGGTGCCTGGGTTCAGGCATGGATCAGCGAGAGGTCGCTGATGATGCAGATCGAGCCGTCATCGGCGGGCGTCGTGTCAGAGTAGTCCACCTGGTTGTACACCCCGCCGTGGAACTCGAATAGCCGAGAAGCCCAGGTGCTATCGAACTGCAGATCGCCGGACGAGCCGGTCACTCCATTGCACCTGGCCGTAACGTTGATCACGCCCGCCGAGGTAGCGTGGATGCTCACCTCGAACTTCGCCCCCAGCGGTACCCCCTTGAGCACCGTCGAATTCACAGGATCCGCCTGGTTGTAGGTCCGCCGAAACCCCAGGGTGATGTCGCCCTTTTTCCAGAACACCTTCACAGGCGGGCTGTCGTCCCCGTAGACGTGCATCTGCGCGATGACCACCTTCTGCGCCCAGTTGACCTTGGTCAGTGTCATTTCCTGGCGATTCCAGTGATCCAAGGCGCCGCCCAGGCTCCAGTATTCCGGCTCCGACCACTCGCAGCGGGTCCTGCGGGTGCTTTTGCTCGAAGCGCCTTTGGTGGGGGCAGACAACTGGACCGAACCATCACTAAGCACTGTCACGTAGTTCGGGTACAGGGCAATCGCTTCGCTGCCGGTGAGTTCGACCGCTACGGTGCTGATCGACGATTCGGCTACCGGAACGGCGATGGTGAGGTTGCTGATATCTACGCTCATGGGGGGAACTCCTGAATGGAAATGTCGGTTGGTGCCGCAGCAGCACGGTGGCGGCTGCTGGAGTGGAATTTAGCCTCGCGCTAAATCTTCGTCAATAGCTTATGGCTAAAATTATTTCGCCGGGCGATAAATTACCTGTTGGCGAAAATTTTCCGCAGCGGGGCTTTACGCTTGATTTGGCGGTGAGATAAGCTTCCCTTGAATACTGTACTAATATACAGCTTTCAGGATAAGAATATGTCTAAGCACATGAAGTCGACGCCCCATCAGCGCCAGGAAATGACCGGAATGGAGCGGCTGAGCTTGCGCGTGTCAGCGATGATCAACCACCCGCTCGCGCAGACGCAGCGCTGGGTGACGGTGCATCGCCTGGATACCGACGGTGATGCCGAGTGGGAGGAGGTGATGGGCCTGCTGGCCGAGACGCCCGAGTTGGAACTGACCTTCAACGACGACGAGAGCGTGACGGTGCGCTGGGAGCGCGGCAGCGTGGAGGAGCGCGACGACTTTATCGTCGAGCAGGACAGCGAGCAGCAGGTCGAGGAGGCGGCACCTTTCTGAAGATCAGAAAGAGCCTGCGGGGTAACGTAATACTGTTCACTCGATTCTGATGTGACATCGATGGGGCTGCCTTGCAGCCCTTCGCGGGCAAGCCCGCTCCCACAGAACTGCACATAACTCATTGAATTAGCAGGGGCTCTGTGGGAGCGGCTT
>NZ_JWLN01000036.1:0-57704 GCF_000814065.1 Pseudomonas sp. C5pp
GCCACGCTATCCACGGTGGTGCTGCCCTGCCCGCTGGTATTACCGGCCGCATCGGTCGCGGTGGCGTTGACCACGGTACCGTCTGGCAGCGGTGTCGCCGGGGTGTAGCTCCAGTTGCCGTTGCCATCGGCAGTCACCTGGCCGATCGGGTTACCGCTGCCATCGGTGATGGTCACGGCGCTGTTCGGCTCGGCGGTACCGCTAAGCTCGGTACCGTTGCTCGGATTGATCACGGGTGCCGCTGGCGCCACACCATCAATAATGGTGCTGGCGGGCGGGCCGCTGTTACCGGCGGCATCCACGACCACCGCTTTGACCACCGTGCCATCGGGCAGTGGGCTATCGGGTGTGTACGACCAGTTGCCGTTGCCGTCGGCGGTAGTCTGGCCGATGGGGTTGCCGTTGCCGTCGGTGAGCAGCACGGTGCTGCCCGGCTCGGCGGTACCGCTGAGGCTGGAGCCGTTGCTCGGGTTGATGTGCGGCGCATCAGGGAAGTCAGGGGCCTGCACGGTAGCGGGCGGGCTGCTATTGCCGGACGGATCGGTCACCACCACGGAAACCGTTTCGCCGTTGGTCAGTGGCGGATTCAGCGGAATCTGGAATTTGCCGTCGGGGCCGACGACCACGCTGACGTCGGTTTCTCCATCGCCATTGCTGTCGATACCCACGGTGGCGCCCGGCTCGGCCGTGCCGCTGATGCTGCTGCCATCCGGGGCAATTTGCAACCCGCTGGCCGGCGCCGGGGCCGAGGTATCGGGCGGCACACTGCTGTCACCGCCACCACCACCGCCACCACCGCCATTGCTGTTGGCGATCGCGACGCCGCCACCAATGATCGCAGCGCCAGCCAGAAGTGCAGCACCGGGGCTGAGCCCGCCAATGGTGCTGTCGGCGCCAGTGAGCGACTCGAACCCGGCCGGCGTTTCTTGGGGTACATAACCTGCCACCAGCGGCCCATCGGCAGCGACCGGCGGCAAGTCGACGGCCAGCAGCTTGTCCCGGTCTACCAGGTACAACTGGCTTGCAGGCTGCCCCTCGACATAGAAGTTGGCAATGCGCAGGCTTTCGCCAGTCTTCAGCTGTACGATCAGATCGGCACCGCTCTTCGTGTAGCCCGACACACCTTCCGGAGCAATGTCCAGAACAATGTTGCTGCTCTGGGTAAGAGTCAGGATTCCGTTGTCGGGGATTGCGATGGGGGCGGCAGAAGTAACACTTTGAGCGAGGGGAGATACCTTGGCCTGAATCGACATACCTGACAGTCCTTTTGTCTACAGCACGACTGAGCGGTCGCGCTCATATCTCCAGAAATAGCACGCTGCTCATAAAACGCCAGCCGGTTTTTTACAAATAACTTGCGAGCCCTCCCAACTTTGACGAGAACGCCAGTCGCAATTGATTTCTTGATCGAAAGTAGAATCTTGTTTGGATTAATACGAATGGAGAGTAACTTACCCATTTTGATAGATGCGATTGGATGACACTCCACTGCCGACCCATCCAATTGAACATGGGCATGTAAACTCGCCGGCAATGGAGATGAGAAAATCGCGATGAACGACTTGGAAACCGAGCCGCCCCGAGACGAGATACCGGCATGTACCACTCATCGAGCGGCTTGTTCAGTATTTGCTCTAGTTGAACTTGAGCTTGGCCACCTTGCTCAGTGCCCACCCACTGAACACGTAGAACGCATCCAGGTAGAAGCGCCCTTCGTAGTTGGGCAGCGGCTCACGATTCAACAACAGCTCGGGCATGTCGGGCGAAGGGGGAAACAGCGCATAAAAACCGTTGGGCAACACCGCCAACGCGATGAGCAGCAGGTAGGTCACGGCCCGCAGCATGCTGGCGTGGCTATCGGACTGTTCGGCCCATTTCAGGCCGAACCAGGCGATCAGGCCGGCAACGGGCAAAACCCAGAAATGCGTGGGCATCCCAATGAACATCTCAGCAACAACGCTTCTTGTTTCCAACTTGGTGTTCTCCGTTCAAATGAGCGGATTAT
The DNA here is from genome assembly GCF_000814065.1 of Pseudomonas sp. C5pp. Lineage (NCBI taxonomy): Bacteria > Pseudomonadati > Pseudomonadota > Gammaproteobacteria > Pseudomonadales > Pseudomonadaceae > Pseudomonas > Pseudomonas sp. C5pp. Next base: position 2,006 of record NZ_JWLN01000036.1, read on the forward strand.
TGCGGCTGGGGGTGGCAAATGCAAAAAGCCCGCTCTCGAGGGCGGGCCTTTTGCATCAAGGGTCAGATGATCATGCTTTCGAACACATCAGCGCGGCGTCCAGCAGCCTGCCATGGTCGTACCAGGCATCACGTTGATAGGCCGCGAACTGGCGCTGGGCTCCCGTGCCCCGCACCTCGACCAGGCCACCCGCCGTGTCGGGGTCGGTGCTATCGACAAACAGCCTGACCGAGTTGTCGCCATCGACCTGGTAGGTTTTCACATTCCCTTGGAGCTCGCTTTTGACGCACCCCAGGTACGCCGGCGTACTTCTTTCCGTGGCCCCGGCTGCATACCCATGGCCTTGACGCACATCGGGGTCATGCGCACAGCCTGTCATGAACAGTGTGGTGAAGGTGGACATCAGTATTGCACCTGCTACCGATCTTGAACTTTTCACGCGACACGCTCCTGCCACCCCATCGAGTAACTTGGGAAGTGTTGCCGAACTGCATGCCCCTTTTTTGTTTTAGTTTGACCATGTTACTGCTCAATTTTAGCCGGGCAATATGCTTGTTTGCTATATCGGCTCCAAGGCGGGCTTTACCCGCGAAGTTAAACTTCGTTCATGGATCAGCGGGCAAGTTGCAGGCAAGCCAGCCTGGGCGAGCATGCGCTGCCTTGCAGTGTGTTCGCACAGGCGTGGCCGCAAGCGGAAGGCATCAATAGCGGCGGTAGTCCTGACCACCATGGTAGCCGTCGTTGAAATGCCGGTGATGGCCGCCGCCGTGATGCCCACCGTGGTGCCAATATGGCCAGCAACCACCGAGCAGCAGCAACCCTGACAACACTACGACCCATACAGCCTTGCGTTTCATGTGCGTACCTCCGGCCAGGTGAAACCAGGCCTTGCTTTCGTTGGACCGCACCAAGGTGGGATGTTCAGGCAGAGGTACGCCACTGGACTGCTATCTGAATGAGACTAACAATTAACTGAACGCAACTCATTGATTTTACTGGATATTATCCAGCCAACTTTTTCATCCAAGCTAAGAGATGCTTACCATGGACACGGACGCATTTGCCGATCCGTCACGAACCAGAAAACACTCAGTGCGCTTGTGGCTGCCAACTTCAACGCATCGGCGCAGACGTCAGCGAGAAGCTGGATTACACACCGGGCGTGTTTACCGTCGAGCAACATGTACGTGGCAAATGGGCAGCCGTCAGTGCGAGACACTGATGCAGGCGCCGGTGCCGGCGCAGGTTATCGACAAATGCATCCCGACCGCAGGCTTGTTGGCCCACGTGATGGTGGCGAAGTTCAAATCGGCTGCATGGCCCACGCTCGTCGCAAGTTTTTCGATTTGCACGTGGCGAACAAAATCCAGTCGGCCGAACAGGCGCTGCACTCGATCAGCGGTTTGTACGAGATCGAACGCCAAACGCGGGACATGAATGATGAAGATCGTTGGCGAATACGTCAGGAACTGGCGGTACCGATCCTCAAAAAAATGCATGACTGGATGTTGGCCCAGCGCGACTTGGTGCCCAACGGATCAGCCACGACCAAAGCCCTCGATTACAGCCTGAAACGCTGGGTAGCGCCGACGCGCTACCCAGACGATGGAGCTGTACCCATCGACAACAATCAGGTCGAAAACCAGATACGGCCATGGGCACTCGGGCGCTCGAACTGGCTGTTTGCCGGGTCGCTGCGCAGTGGTAAACGGGCGGCTGCAATCATGAGCTTGATCCAGTCGCCGCGTATGAATGGGCATGATCCGTATGCCTATCTCAAAGATGTGCTGACGTAGTTGCCAACACAGCTGGCCAGTGAGATCGGGCAACTGTTGCCGCATCAGTGGATGCCTGCCTAACTTACGCAAGGTGAGTTGGGCGGACGCTTACCCTAGGCGGGCTTAATCCTCTTTTCTAACTCGGTATAGTCCAGTTTCCCCAGCGGCAACTCCCCCGTTGACGACCATAATATAAGGGGTCTTTTGCGGGTACTTGGAACGGTTGCGGCTTTTGCTCTCAGAAGGATTGTCTGGGCTACCGGTCGGAAACTGCCAGAGTAAAACCTCGTCAGCTGATAATGCGCACGTTAGCGGTATCATTTTTTTTCCATCCGCGAGCATCTCTTTCTGTACATCTTCGGGTACGCCAACCTTCAGCGGCACGCGCTCCCAGTCGTCAGGTGAGTCACCTTGGAAAAACATTGCAAAGCCGTTGCCATCTTTAACGATTTTCAAGGCTGCTTCATTATCGGGACGATTGGCGAAGCTACCGACAAATCCGTCACAGGAGTAATCAGCCGCCGTTACTGTCGTGCCAAAGGTCAGTGCAATGAGCGAAAAAAGCGTAATACGGGTTACTTTCGAGACTGGCAAACGGAGAAATTTACGCATGAAAAGTCCTTTATGGATGTGATTTGACTCGGGGCATAAGCCATCACCATTAGCACTCTGGCGATCAGCTGATGAGGTTTGCGGTTTGAGGGGGGCCGAAGCTCGTGACTACACGACGCTCACATTCAGCGCATTATTGGCCACACCATGACACCCGCATGCCAGCCGATGGCCTTGCAGCACCACAGGCTTACCGTTCATGCGTCGGCTTGGATGCCCTTCGATAAAAGCAAAAACCCCTAGGTGAAGCGGACAACTGGCCTTGTCGCCCAGTACCGCTGGCGTTTTGCCGTTGACGGTGTGGGTGCCAGCCAGTTGGCATGACAGCACGCTGCCCCCACTGCTGGTGGGGTCGCCCAGGCAGATGGGATGGCTCATGACTTGGATCGTCCGGCACTTGGCAAGCCATACTTGAAGGGGTCAGCGCCGCGGTTCTGCTGGTTCTTCGCTTTGCGTGCCTCATCCGGCGGGCTGATCATCTGCACGGTGAGGCTACCGTCGCTGCCGGCGTACACCACGGCACTGGCACCGCCGTCGTGGTAGCTGGCGATGGTGGCTAGGTTGATTTCCACCAGCGCGCTGCTGACGCCGGTATTACCCAGGCGTCGACCGATGTCATAGCCCTCGTCGACATTGCCCACATCCAGGCCTTGGCCATCGGTATTGAGGCTGTGCAAGGCGTTGGTCAGGGCGATTTCTGCTTCAGCGTTGTCAGTGGTGTCGTAGAACACGCGCACCGGTTTTTGCCCATCGGGCAGGGTGTCGAGGGCCTTGAGCCAACCCGCCTGCAAGGCTTTGGCCTGCAACGCGGGTTTGAGGCGCTTGCCGTGTTCGTCCTGCATCGAGACCTTGATCGGACGGTGTAGGTAGCCCAGCACTGGCGCTGCGTCGAACTCTTTAAGCTGGTGTTCGGCCCAACGCACGGGCAGCCAGGGGGACGGTTCGAAATGGCCTGGGCCGCGGTTGCTGATGGTTTTCCACAAAGTGGGCAGTTGCGATTGCCAGTAGGCGGTGGACATGGTGCTAGGCGGTAATAGCACTTTTGTGCCTTTGGCATGCTCGGCGGCTACATACCAATCTGAAAATGCCTTGCTCCGATCCCAATAAAACGCCCACAACTTGCCAAAGTCAGTTTTTTTGTCTTGATTGTCCTCGGTGTCACGGGTGACGAAGGGGCGAATATAGCGGTCCACTCGGTCCGAGCGCGTGACTAGGAGCCCCGTCATACTTTCGTAGATGGTCGGGACCACATGGCCATTTTGCAATCCCGGTGTGCCGGGTTTGCGATAGCCGTCTCGCGTCACATCACCGTCTCGGCTCGCGATCAGGGCCTGTGGCACCTTGGGGTTATCGTCAAAAAACGTGAACAGTCGCTCGATCATGCCTTGAGCATGCGTCGTGCTTTCATCGTCTTGCCACAGAAACTGGGTAACGCCCAAGGTCGCAGCGTTACGGCCTGAATTGATCAGGCCCGCTGCGCTATAGGCGCTGTCGTAGGGGGCGGGAGGTCCCAGCGCAAACACCGGGATTGGCCAGTACGCTACTGCTTCACCTGCCGAGTTCTTGAATGCAATTCGGACTTTAATGTCTCTGGAGCTCCGCCTTGTGTCTAATGACGGGTCGTAGTCTTTCGGGTCCTGCGAGTAAATCGAAGCGAAATTGTCGTTCTTCTTTTTGATGAACTGCCAGATTTTGGACTGACCATCTTGGTAAATGCCAAGCCCCACACCTCGAATTTCCAAGGCGTAGGTCCGAGCCTGGGTGGCTTGCCGTTCGGCGTTTCTGGCGTTTACCTGGTTTTTATACGCAACCATTTCTGTTTTTTCATTGGCCATGGCGTTGCCCCACCAATGAATGCCGAAAATCAGCAGTAGCGGGCTGACAATCGCAGCAACGCCCCAGGCCAAGACGGGTTTCATGTCGCGAATTACCATTCCGGTCTCCTGTGCTTTGAGTTGGACAATCCAGATGAAACCGAGCCAGAGCACAATCAGTACTCCAGCGATCCACATATAAGGTTTAAGGTTGGGCCGTGTCTGAGCGGAGGGCGAATGGTCGTTCATCGGCCAACACCTTGTTCGGGTGGAGTGCTTACCAGGGAAGGCGGAGTAAGCGATACCAGACCAGAGGATGGGAATAGGCCTTCTTCATAATACCGAGAACTGGCAGTTACTAATGCTTGAGCCTCCTCACTCAGTCTCGCCCAACCCGGCAATTTAATGATTTCCGTAAATGCCGCTTCATTCATCTTCCAATCCGCAATCGCAAGCAACACCTCCCGCATAGCCGGGTCATCGAGGCTGTGCGCCTGGCCAATAGCAATGTCCATCGCCGTTACCCAACGTTGGTTCTCCGGACTGCGCAGAACGGCCGAGTGGTAGCTGTTAGGTTCCCATTCTTTCGGATCTACGGGCATCCGGGCCTGGATTTCATTAGGCGTTTCTTCACGGTAAATGACATACTCTTTCACCTCTGAGCCTTGACGCACGGCTACTTGGTTTATGGCTGAAGTTTGATCACCGGGCTCTTTGCCGGTGTTCCACCGGGCCCGTTCTTCATCCGAGTTCACGCGGTGAGGGCTGGTACGCACCTTGAACCATTTGAAACTGGCTTTCGGATTGCCCAGCGCGGAGCGGATACTCACGTCATCGGGGCTGTCCAGGCCTGCCTGGGTGGGTGTGCCAGTTACTGCCTCGCCACCAAACAGCTGTGGAGCATGGGGTGGGCTTAAAGGTTCGGCATTGATCAGGAGTTCCTCACCTTTGGCTATTGGCGCTCGCGAGGCCACGGCGGCAGCTGACCACCCGCCAGGGTAGCGGGGTTCCCCTTTGGCACGCAGCACCGTTTGCTGTAGGGCGTCGCCGACCAGTACCGGCTCACCGTCGCGATGACGCTTGGTCCACAGGCGCTGGTAAAACCGCAAGGACTGCAACGCCGCCATCGCCGGTTTGCCGTCAGGCAAGGTATTGGGTACCCCATAGGTACCGATGCCATGAACGTCGTCCAGGGCCACAGTGGTGTCGTCCGGGCAGAAGTACAGGTAAACCTTGCCGCGGTTGTCCCGCTCGGGGAAAACGGTCAGGTTGCCGACCTTGTCCGCGCGCGAGCCCTGCGTGGGTGACCACCTGGGGCCCGTGCGACCGCCGTAGGTCTTGCTGTCCCTGAGCGCAGACAGTGGCGGCTGGGCATGGGGTGCCTGGGTGACTGCGGTGGCGATGTTGATCAATGTCGCGAGTGTGTCATGGCCTTTGGGTGTGGCCTTGGGCAGTACACTGTAAGGCGTGTCCACCATGATGACGGTGTCGGCACAGCGTTGGCCCTTGTCGATCAACATGGCTTGAGCAAGCAGGGTAATCAAGGTGCCTTGACTGTGGCCCATGATGGTGATGGTTTCATCAGGCGATACTCGGCGGATCTCACTGACCAGCATGGCCAAACGCGTTGCTGCGAACACAAAGTAACGCCGGTGTGGCCCTTTTCCCATGTATTGGGTGTTGGATAGCATGACTTGTGCAAGATGCCGGATAGCCTTGGCAAAGCCTGGGCCGTACATCTCCAGCAGGTTGTTGGTGGCATTGGCGAAGAACCCGCCGCCTTTGGCGAAGTGCCGGTCCAGACGGTTTCCGAATACGTCCTGGTATTGGTCACGCAGTTTGGTCGGGTCGTTATTTTCATCGCGCTTTATCTCGCCGGGCTCAGCGCGATAGCCCCAATAAAACGGGATCATCAGGCTGCGGGTTTTGGGGTCTGCCGTGTCTCGCCGATAGAGGTACGTGTCGGGGTCGTCCAGCTTTGCAATGTCATCTTCACTGAGCTCTTCAACTGGGCGTTTTTTCGCAGCACTGTAGGCAGCCCCATACCGCCCCGCCTTCAGATCAGGCCGATCCAGACGCTCATTCACCCCCTGGCACAACCCCGTCTCCACCGACTCGTATGAAGCCCCCGGGTCATTCACGCCGTGCAAGAAGATCACCACCCCTGGCAGGTCGGCGGGCACCTCCATTTTGCGTTCGGTACTGAAGTTGGGTACCAGCCGGGTGACGCTTTCAGCCACCGCATATTGATCGCCACTCATTGGCTGCCTCCTTTGCTGCCGGTGCTGCGCAAGGCAGCCACTTGTGCCTGGTGCATCGCTTCGCGCTCGACGTGTTCGGTGAGCCCACTGGCATCGGTCACGCCTTGCACGGTGCTACCGTCTTCGAGTTTGATCTGGTAGGCGTGGTCAACCGCCATTCGCACGCTGTCGTCGGCGTGCCCCGGGTAGTGGAAGGCCAGGCGTTGCGCCGCCGGGTCGCGGGTGAAGGCCGGTATCTGCGCGCTGTCGGTGTTGGGGCCGACCCAGTCATGCTCGCTGGCATGGACGATCACCTTGCCTTGGCTGCCGATATCAACACCGCCGCCGATCTTGATATAGCTGCCATCATCAGCCACCAGGCGGATGGTTGGCGCGGTGATGACCACCTCGCCTTCGGCGGCCGACAGGTGCAGGTTCTTCTGGGCGTTGAGGATGATGTCGTCTTCCTGGGCCTGGACCAGCACTTTGCCGCGGTTGGCAATGGCACTGATGCCCTCATCCTGGGCGAAGGCACTGATGCCCTTGCCGGCTTGCAGGCGCATGGCGGCGCCGCTGGTCAACTGCAGATGGTCCTGGGCGGTGGTGTCGTGGTTTGCACCGGCATAGTGGATTTGCGAGCGCGGTGTGGCACTGGCAATACCCGCCTCGGCCGCAACGGCCATCACGGGTTCGCCCGGGCTGTCGCTGTCGGGCGCTGGCCACTGTTTCAGGGCCTGGCTCAAGGCATCGATGCCCTCGCTGTCCACCGCTGACCCGCCTCGCGCGGCGGCGGTTTGCCCAAGGCTCTTGAACAGCTCCCCACACTCGGCCAGCAGCTTGAGCAGCTCTTCACGGTCCAACTGCGCCCCCATGGCGTCCTGGCGGGCATAGGTGGTCAGCAACAGGCCTTGGGCGGCGCGCAGGGCAATCGCCGCGTCGGTGCGCAATTCGGCACCGTTGCCACGGGCCTCGGCCTGGCCGTCGGTACGTGGCTCGGTGAGTTTGCCCAGATTGAGCGCTGTGGCCTGGTGCGTGGTGCCGACGCGGGCACGCAAGGCGCCCGGTGTGTCGTCGAACAACAGCTCGTTGAAACCGCGGCCCTTGTGCTCCTGGGTCTGGATGCCGGAAAGTGCGCGGTTGCCTGGCAGGCCTGAAGCTTTGCTGAAGCGCGGCGGGATCTGCTCGGCGTTGTACAGCACCGAGGTGACCACGGGGCGGTCGATATCGCCGGCCAGGAAGGTCACCAGCACTTCCTGACCGATACGCGGCAAGAACTGATGACCGAAGCCATTGCCAGCGCTGGGCATCGCCACCCGCACCCAGGTGGTACCCTGCGGCAGGCTGTCGCCGCGCTGCCAGTGGAACCGGACCTGGATCCGCGCCAGTTCGTCAGTAAAGACTTCTTCGCCCTCCGGCCCGACCACGATCGCACTGAGCGGCCCATTGATGGTGGGGCGAGGCACGGTGATCGGGTGGCGGTAAGGGATGCTCTGGCGAATGCAGACAAACTGATTGTCGTAACCTGCGGGCTCGTCCGAAAAGTAGTTGTTGCGCCCCCGGTGCTCGACCGACACCAGCAGGAACTGGCGAGCTTCTGCCGCACCGTCCTCATGGTCGAAGTGCTGGGTCAGTTCGAAGGTGTAGCCCGCACGCATGGCCCGGCAGTTGCTGCTGCCGCTGAAGGTCTTGGCCTGGGCTTCAATGACCTCCAGGTGGCGACGGACCAGCGCCTCGCCCTCGTCAGGCAGGCGATGACTGTAGGCACCGAGAAAATCGTACACCTCGTAGGGTGCGACATCGCCCTGTTCATTGAGGCTGCCCATGTGGATGGGCAACGGGTTTCTTGGCTGCTTGTAATCGAACGTCTGGATGGCCATCTTGCCCGATTGCAATACCCGGTGGCTGCGCCATTGGGTGATCGAGTCACTGGTCTCGGTGACAAAGGCGCTGTGGTAGCGGATTTGCGGTTGTTCGGGCAACGCATGCAGAGCCTGGGATTCATCCGTGATGATCAGGCTGTGGCCGTCCGTGCCGTGATCGAAGTAGAAGAACAGGCCGTCCTGCTCCAGCAGGCGCAACACGAAATCCAGGTCGGTTTCGCGATACTGGGTTATGTAGCTGTGGGATTTGAGAGGTTTCAGCAGGCGAAACTCGAATGTGCCCAGCCCGCCGTAATGATCGAAAACTGTGCGGATGACCGTTTCAATGGTCTGCTCTTGAAAGATCCGCGAATCAATGCGTCGCGTCAGCATCCACAGCCAGGGGCTCAGTGTCGCGCTGTAACTCGCCAGGCCACCGTCGCTGCCCAGCAGGTTGAACCGGGTGATATGACCATGTATATGGCGTACGCCGCCGTCGGCCAGTTCGATGTCCAGGCGGGCAGGTTGGCCGATCAATGATTTGAGTTCGAGCCTGGCATCCTGGCTGATCAACGATAGCTCGAAGCTGAACAGCGTGGATAACCCCTCATTGCCGCTGAATTGCTCCAGCAACAACGCCTGCTCATCTCGGATGGGGGTGGTGAATTTGATCAGTCGGCGGTTCTGTGGTGCAAAGATGCTCGTCAATTCCATCGACGTTATATCCCTGAGCAAAACAAGTCGCGGAAGGTATCACAGGTTTTGACAGGACCGGACCGATCAGGGTGAGTCAGAGTTTGACAAACTGTGACGATCGTTCCATTGCCGGAACTTTTCCCTTTCCACCGACCGCTTCACCGACTTGGGTGGGGGCGTTGCTGGCGGTCGACTCAGGGCCTGCGGTGCCGTGCGGTCGTGAACCAGACAGGGGCGGACAAAACTTGTCCCAAACCGGGTAGTCACTCTGCAGATGACCCCGATTTCGGGTACAACCAGGCCCACAAATGGGGGTCAGGCGATGGCCTTGAGAAACACAAATGTCGCTGCCAGATCCAGGACCAGCACAGCAACCACAACGAAGATCATGTAGTAGCGGTCATTCTGAGTCATTTCTGCGTACTCCGCATGATCGATGCCCCAGGGTCGCAGCAATTTGCATTCCACTTCCCTGGTGCTCTCAGGCCGACCGGGCCTGATGGATGGGCAGTTCGACCCTGAATGTCGTACCGACGCCCACCTCGCTGTCTACGCGGATCTCGCCACCATGACGCTTGATGATTCCGTACGAAAGTGACAATCCCAGCCCGGTGCCCTGGCCGATGGGCTTCGTCGTGTAGAACGGATCGAAGATCTTTTGCAGGCTTTCGCCAGGAATGCCACAACCATTGTCTGCGACTTCGATCCATACCCACTTGTCACTGGCACCGGTTCGCAGGGTAATTCTGCCACGCTCGGCCCCCATCGCCTGGGTGGCATTGACCAGCAGATTCATGATTACCTGATTGATCTGTGAAGGCAGGCATTCGACCGGCGGCAATGGGCTGTAATCCTTGACAAGGTCCGCCTTGTGCCTGAGTTCGCTGGCAACAATGTTCAGCGTTGACTCTATGCCTTGTTGCAGGTCTGCCACTTGCCAGTCATGGCTGCTCTCTACTCGCGAAAAGTCCTTGAGGTCCTTGACGATCCGCGCAACGCGGCTGATACCGTCCTTGGATTCGCGGATCAGCGCCGGAATATCCTCCAGCAAGTAATCCAGCTCGATTTCCGTGCGCAACTTCGCCAGCTCCGCGCCGAGCGCGTTCGGAAGCAGGGTATTTTCCGCGTCAGCATATGCCTTCAGCATGTCCTGCAAACGGCCGAAATAGTCGTCCAGTGCACCGAGGTTGGAAGAGACAAAACCAATCGGATTGTTGACTTCATGGGCTACGCCGGCTGCCAGTTGACCGAGCGAGGCGAGCTTTTCGGACTGGACCAATTGGTTCTCGAGCAACCGGCGTTCATCCACCTCGCGCTGCAGTGCTGCGCTGGCTTGGGTAAGTGACTGGGTACGCCGTTCGACCCGCTGTTCCAGTTCGTCGTTGGCACTCACCAGCGCTCGGTTTACCCGGTTTATTTCGGCGTAGCTACGCGTCAGCCACATCCCCATGTACAGCAATAGCAATACCAGCAGGGTGGAAAACACCAACAGGTAGAAATGGTATCGCTGAGCCGTCAGCGCTGCTGCTTGCTCGTCGCGGTCCAGCATCAGCGCAATGGCGTCCAGACTCTCGGCGATCGGAACCGCCTCGATCGCTTCAAGTAATTGATCGACCTTGGGTTGCTCACGAAGAATCAACGCTATGTGTTTGCTGATGGTATCGATGGGCATCTGAAAATTGACAGGCAAGCGCTCCTTGTTGACCGAAAGATTGTTCAGTCCGACAAGGATGTCGGCAGCTTTTTCATCTGTTGTGGTATGGGCAAACTCAAGGCTGCTCAACATCAAGTCGTAGGTATCGCTGGTGATTCTGCGCAGACGCAGTGTATCGGCATCGACCAATTGACGAAGGTGCACCTGTATTACATCGGCCGCAGCCGGGAGAAAAGCCAGGGAATTTCGCAGGATCGCATTGTGCGTCTTGAACCGCGAGACCAGCAGGACCTTGTCGTCAAAGGCCTGTTGGTAATCGCGAAAAGCCTTCTGCCAAGCGAGCATTTCTGTTTTTTGATGACGCCCTTCCAGCGTGCCGAACTCCCGCCATAGGCGCTTCATTTCGATCAACGGCAGCACCAGCGGGTCGTAGTTGTAATTGGTGGTGGTGCGCGCCTTGAGCACTGCCCCCTCCCACTGCGCATCGTACTGCTTGATCTGGCGAATCAGATCGCGCGCCTGGGCGTAGTTGCCACTCTCATCGGACCTGGACATCCAGTACAGGTAGACCAGCACGGAAGCCAGCGACATGGAGCACGCAGCCAACAGCAGCAGACTGCGCCGAGCGTTCAACCTCATAACGGTTTACCCTCCCATTGGCCGGTGAGGGTCTGGAGAAACTTGATGATCAGCGCTTTATCATCGTCGCTCGGCGTACGTCCCAACTGATAATGAAACATGGCATCGACGGCTGCTTCCAAGGTGGGCGCCGAACCGTCATGAAAGTAAGGGGCAGTCACCTCCACGTTTCGCAGGCTTGGAACTTTGAACAGGTGGAGATCGTCCGGATCACCTGTCACGTTGTAGCGCCCCTGATCTGCCACGGTAACACTGCCACGGTTGGTGAAATAATCATCGAAAACACCGAACTTCTGCAGCATGTTGCCGCCGATATTCACACCCTGGTGGCAGGCTATACAACCGTACTCCTGGAAGCGCTGATAGCCATGCTTCTCTTCCAGGCTGAGGCTGCTGGTATCTCCTTTCAGATAGCGATCGAAGCGTGAATCGGGTGTCAGCAGGGTACGCTGGTACGTAACCAGGGCATCTTTGACATCGATGGCGGTCACTGGTTTGCCATAGGCTTCGGCGAACCCCGTCTGGTAAGCCGGATCGTCAGCAATTCGTTGGACCACGGTAGCCCAGCCATCTTCTTTGCCGTCCGTATTACCGGTTGCCAGGTGCACCAGGCCGTCAAACGATTGCGCGCGCCCATCCCAGAACTGCAGGAAGTTCAGGCTGGCGTTGAAGACGCTGGGTGTGTGAACTGGCAAGGGTTTGCCATCTGCACCAGGCGAACGCGCCTGCCCGTCCGCGCCACCACGATCCAGGCGATGGCAATCGGCACAGGACTGGCTGCTATCGAGGGACACACGCGAGTCATTGAACAGTTTGCGCCCCAGTTCCACCCGGGCAGGGTCAAGCTCAGGCACCGCCGGCAATGGCGTGAGCGGCCCACCGATGCTCTGGGCCAGCACCCATGCCGGTAAAACGACAAGCATCGAGGCAACGATGCGAACCTGCAGACAAATCGGCACAGCACAACCCTCCCTGGCGAGATGCACCTGCCTCCGAGCATAGTGAGGCCAACAGACAAAAGCTAACGGCGGGGGCAAATATCATCTAGGCTGTGGCCAAGGAGTAGTCTGGCCGAGACCGGCAGGGAGGGACCCATGGAGCTACCCGTTACCGATGGCGCAGCAGACAAGCCGGTGATACTTCTGGTTGACGACGAGCCCTCGATTCTCAGCAGCCTTCGTCGTCTACTTCGCAACCAACCCTACGAACTCCTCCTTGCCGAAAGCGGTGCCGACGCCCTGCAACTGCTCCAACAACGCCCGATCAATCTGGTGATGAGTGATGCGCGCATGCCAAACATGGACGGGGCAACACTGTTGGCCCACGTACATGAGCGTTTTCCCGACACGTTGCGCATTCTGCTTACGGGTTACGCTGACACGGACACCATCGCGAAAGCCATCAATGATGGGCACATCTATCGTTACATCAGCAAACCCTGGAATGATGAAGAGCTGTTGGTCACCTTGCGCCAGGCATTGGCCCACCAACATTCGGAAAGCGAGCGAAAGCGCCTTGAACAGCTGACTCAGGTTCAGATCACGCAACTCAAGGCGCTTAACGAAAGCCTTGAACAGCGTGTAGCGGCGCGCACCGCCGAGTTGCAGCAAACTGCCGACATGCTTGACCTTGCCTATGAAGAACTCAAGCGCAGTTACGTGACCACCACCGAGTTCTTTTCGCAGTTGGGCAACATGCGTCTGCCCAAGGCCAAGCAGACCAACCGGCAAGTCATAGAATTGATACGGGTGTATTGCACCAGCCATGGACTGGACGAAGGTACCTGTCGCAACCTGACCATGGCTGCAGCCCTCTACAACATCGGCAAGATGAGCTGGACCGACAACATGCTCACCTGCCCCGCCGATCTCATACCTCCACAAGAGCGCGAACTGTACCGGTCGTACCCGAAACAGAGCGAAGCGCTGGTCATGACCCTGGAGCCAATAAAAGAAGCCGCACAACTCATACTTCACCACCAGGAGCGCTGGGATGGCAGCGGTTTTCCGGATCACCTGAAGGGAGTGGCAATTCCACTGGGCGCCCGCTGGTTGAAAATGGCCGTGGATTTCATCGAATTGCAGCGCGGACTGGTTCTGGATCGCCAGCTCAATAGCGATGAGGCACTGCTCTACATACGCAAGTATGCTGGAAAGCTGTATGACCCAGACTTGGTGGAAGACTTCGTCAACGTCTGTGCCGAGTATATGCGCGACATTACCTTGACCGACCCGGCGATCAAGGTATTGAGCACGCACGAACTGGCGGATGGCATGATACTGGCGCGCAACCTCAACGCCGACAACGGCATGCTGCTATTGAATGCCGGCAAGGTACTGAACGGTGCGCTGGTGAAAAAACTGATTGCCTTCGAAGAAATGGAAGGTGGCAGATACAGCGTGTTCGTCAGGGTTCCCGAGCAGGCAGGCAGCCTGCAGCCATCGCCCGCAACGGCAGGCTGACCCCGTTGCGGGCAGGTGCTGAAATCCGTTGGTCGTGCATCGTGGCAAGCGGGGTGCCTGGCCGTCCCCGTATGACTGCCGGCACTACTACCAGCCAACGGCTATCCTTCAGGTTTCGGTAGGAGGGCGTATGTGCGGAAGGCTCAGCCAGTACCGTGGCATACATGACTTCGTTGAAACCCTGAGCCTGCCAGAGGCCTGGCGGAACAACGTCGGCGACCAGCCGCTTGGCCGGTACAACATCGCGCCGACCACGCCGGTGGCAGTACTGCGGATGGATGATGCAGGCCCACGAGCGGACCTGGTGAAGTGGGGATGGCGCCCGCACTGGGCGACCGATCGCGCTGCGCCGATCAACGCCCGCGTCGAGAAGGTGGCGCATGGCCCATTCTTCCGGGAGATCTGGCCACACCGGGCCATCACCCCAATCGACGGCTGGTACGAATGGGTTGATGAAGGTGGGCCGAAGAAGCAGCCGTACTACATCCGCCGCCAGGATGGGCGCCCTGCCCTTTGCGCCTCGATCGGCCAATTCACCGGCACAGAGCGCGACGGGTTCGTCATCATCACCGCCGACGCTCAGGGCGGAATGGTCGACGTTCACGACCGCCGGCCTGTCGTGTTGTCGCCAGAACTGGCGTACGAGTGGATCGCGGCAGCAATGCCGAGCGAGCGCGCAGAACAACTGGTGCTCAACCTGGGTGAGCCGGCCGAAGCCTTCGACTGGTACCGGGTGGGTATCGCCGTGGGGAATGTGCGTAACCAAGGTGCCGAGCTGATGAACCCGCTTCAGTGAATGGAGGCAAATCCCTTCCGCGCGCTTTGGTATCAGAAATCGACCTGTACGGAACCCGTTTGAACAGCTTGGACAGATACCACGGGCCGATCACCACTTTCGGGCGACTGCTCATTCCCCCAGCACAAACGTCAATCCCGCTCGGCTCTTTGGCTGGCCTCCGGAGGGGAGTACGCCATGCGATACTCGCCAAGTCGACGAAAAGGTGACTGCTTTATCCAGGGCTGAGCCTTGTGCAAAATAAACAGCTGTAAAGCCCAGAAGCCAAGGCAGAACGTTGTTCTTCCGCCACTCTCCAATGGCATTTCATAAGACAGTGCCACGCCAGCGAACATGATGCTGACAAAGAAGAAACCGCTGGCCAGGGCATTCGCCAGAAAATTGAGCCTGGGCCACTTTTCTGGCAGCAGCTCCAGCGGCCCCAGCGCGATCAGAGCAATGCCGAAAGGCACCGAATACATGATAAATGACGCGGATGGGTCCCCGTATCGCAGGATCGCTATCCAAATCGCAAGCCATACGAACGCTGCCGTTGGAGATCCACTCGGCTTTATTCGTAAGCCAAGCGCCCTGAACCTTCGCAAAAAATCCATTACCAATCTCCCTGTTTGGTAAGCGGGGGGAGAATATCACCCCCTTTCAAACAATGACGCCTCCCCGATGAGGCCAACGCTTGGAGCATCCATGACGATGGAATGGCCTGCGCGCTCCAACGGCGTGTTCCCGCATTTATCGCCCATCAGCTCGGGTATGGCGTGCAGATGCTCTTATCGACTTATGCGCGCTGGATTGACTCGTCCAACGACTGGCAGGAGCTAGAAAAGCTCCTCTGTTTTGGAATCGACTTTCACTCATCAGTAGCTTGACGCAGCGCCCTTAGCTTTTGCACCGCCGCATCAAAATCGTTCAGCGCTTCAGCAATGATGGTCTCGGCTTGAGACCTAACTGAGGGGTCAAGGCCATTTCCAATTTCAGCTCGTTCGATCCAAGCTGAAATGCGTGCGTGACGATCAGCTGCGAGCTCGCTGTCCGCTACTTTCCTAGCGAGAAAGCTGCTCCACTCTTCATCTCTTTTTTCATCCCCATTACATACTGCGCATGCAAGCAAGTGGTTGTGAATGTCGTTCGAGCCTCCCATTGCGGAAGATAGGATATGATCCATATGCCCATTCCGAGAAAGACGATCCAATAACACTCCGCAGTATGCGCAGGATGATTGAAAGTAGTCCCACAATGCAGTGACCTCGGCACGGGATGGATGCGGATCCAAGATTGCAACGAAGCATCGCCGCATCTTATTTTTTGCCATGGAAGGTGTATCTTTAGGCATTCTATCGCGCTCAATTAATGATATTTTGTGCATCCAACTCGACTAAAAGGCCTTCAGCCTGTGGCATTCAGAGCGTGTTGGATCAGCGACTCACCTGCCTTGTTATTTGAGGAGAACCTTCTTTGCCGCCAGAATGGCCGCAGCCCCCGCTAGACCAATAGGCCCGCCAACGATAGTCGCTGCGCCGATGATTGCAGCACTACTCATTGCTTCCTTCGCCGCGACCTTGGCCGCCGTCTGAACCGACTCATCTGATTGTGAGGCAGCAGAAATGACAGCGGCTATGCTTGGAACGATAGTGGTTCCAGGAATACCAGCGGCGCGGAGCACGTTTCTAATCTGCTGGCAGGTCGAAACTCCGTAAATGCACCAACTCACAAAATGCTCGCAATTGTTGGTGACAAGGTTATAGGAGTTCTCACCCAAGCGTGAGTATCCCCGGGCAATTCGCTCTTCGGCATCGTAAACAGCGGCAGGATGGGACAAAACAGTTGTGGGCTTTCCGCCGCTAAACCGATCCAAGCTGACTCTGCAAATAGGTCCCGAAACACTGTCTCCGAAGCCGGAATAGTGGAGCACCTCTCCACATCCAATGTAGATACCATGATGCGTGTAACCTGCCCGCAAGCTGACGAGATGGTCTCCTCGACGCATTTAAATGCTCCTTAAAAACGTAAACCAATCATGGCACCGAGCCAGCTTTAGTACAACGGGTCCAAGGACGCAGGTTATCTTGGGTTGCTGAATGCTCCGCTATTCCTGATTTTTCGGTGGATGGCTTCGCATGCAATTCCTGCTATTCGACTTCGCTCAAGCGCTGCTACGAGGTCACCCGCCATTCGGTCAGCGTCCTCAAGCAATCCTCAAGCACCACGACTGCAGAGGTTCCTGCCTGGCTGGCGTTCGGTAAGTCTGGCCATCTAGGCGAAAAAAAGCCCGCTCGAAGCGGGCTATGTGCAATGTGCTGATCAGTTTGGCTGTATGCCTCTGATCAGCTGAAGACGCATGGGGTAGCCCTGTCCGGGCTGTACGACAGTTTCGGATTCAACTGTTTGAAGGATTTTGCCGTCTGCATCCTTGGTAACTGCAATAGTCTTGCTGTACGAGCTCTGAACAACGCAGCCACTCAAAGCAGCGCTGACAGCAATGGCTGACATAAAAATCAGGTGTTTCATGCGGGCTTCTATCCTTAGGAAAATTGCGGCGCACAATGTAGCAATATGCCATCATCTCGAAAAGCGGTTTCCGCCACCGATCTGGAATGGCGGGCTTGATCTCGATGGATTACATCGGTGCCACAGGCCAATCGACGGGGTTGGGGTAGCCTTCCTAGTCGGGTAAGCGGCTCAGCACCTGGGGCGGGGTGGAGGAAAGGACGAAAACAGGAAGAGATCGTTTCGCGCTGCAGAATGACCGGGCCTTGCGCGCGATCCAGTTCGCCAGGGAATGCGCGGACCGCCGCAGGCATGGGAAGGGGGCGGTGACCGAAACGCCGTTCCTGTTCCCGCAGTCGAAGAGCGCCGAGTACCTGAAACAGACCTCCGATCTGCACAAACAGTGGGTGCCGGTGCTGAATGAGCTGGGCATTCGGCGTCGACCCCCATATAACTGCCGGCACACCTATGCGACAATATGCTTAATGTCCGGCCTCAACCCCGCATTTATCGCCCAACAGCTGGGTCACAGCGTCCAAATGCTGCTGTCGACGTATGCCCGTTGGCTCAACTCAAGCTCCGACTGGAGCGAGCTGGAAAAACTCAAGATTGGTATCAAATCGGTATCAGGTTGAAATCCAGCACTGTAAGTGACTGATAGGTAAGCCCTTTGATCTCCACCGCCAACATCACCATGCAGTTCGGCTCCAAGCCGCTGTTCGAAAACGTTTCCGTCAAATTCAACAACGGCAACCGCTACGGCCTGATCGGCGCCAACGGTTGCGGCAAGTCGACCTTCATGAAGATCCTCGGCGGTGACCTGGAGCCGTCCGGCGGCCAGGTCATGCTCGAGCCGAACACGCGCCTGGGCAAGCTGCGCCAGGACCAGTTCGCCTATGAGGAATTCACCGTGATCGACACGGTGATCATGGGCCACGGCCAACTGTGGAAGGTCAAGGCCGAGCGCGATCGTATCTACTCGCTGCCGGAAATGACCGAGGAAGACGGCATGGCCGTCGCCGAACTGGAAACCGAATTCGCCGAGATGGACGGCTACACCGCCGAATCACGCGCCGGTGAACTGCTGCTGGGCCTGGGTATTCCGCTGGAACAGCACTTCGGCCCGATGAGCGAGGTGGCTCCGGGCTGGAAGCTGCGTGTCCTGCTGGCCCAGGCGCTGTTCTCGGACCCGGACGTACTGCTGCTCGACGAGCCGACCAACCACCTGGACATCAACACCATCCGCTGGCTGGAAAACATCCTCACCGCGCGCAACAGCACCATGGTGATCATTTCCCACGACCGGCACTTCCTCAACAGTGTCTGCACCCACATGGCCGACCTGGACTACGGCGAGCTGCGCGTGTTCCCGGGCAACTACGACGAATACATGACCGCTGCCACCCAGGCCCGCGAGCAGCTGCTGTCGGACAACGCCAAGAAGAAAGCCCAGATCGCCGAACTGCAGACCTTCGTCAGCCGCTTCTCGGCCAACGCCTCCAAGGCCAAGCAGGCCACCTCGCGGGCCAAGCAGATCGACAAGATCCAGCTGGCCGAGGTCAAGCCGTCGAGCCGGGTGAGCCCGTTCATCCGCTTCGAGCAGACCAAGAAACTGCACCGCCAGGCTGTTACCGTCGAAAAAATGGCCAAGGCCTTCGACGACAAGGTGCTGTTCAAGGACCTGGGCTTTACCATCGAGGCTGGCGAGCGCGTGGCGATCATCGGCCCCAACGGTATCGGCAAGACCACCCTGCTGCGCACCCTGGTCGGTGAAATGACCCCGGACAAGGGTGAAGTGAAGTGGACCGACAGCGCCGAAGTGGGCTACTACGCCCAGGACCACGCCCACGACTTCGAAGACGACATGACCCTGTTCGACTGGATGGGCCAGTGGACTTCCGGTGAGCAGGTAATCCGCGGCACCCTCGGGCGCATGCTGTTCTCCAACGACGAGATCCTCAAGTCGGTGAAGGTGATTTCCGGTGGTGAGCAAGGCCGCATGCTGTTCGGCAAGCTGATCCTGCAGAAGCCGAACGTGCTGGTGATGGACGAGCCGACCAACCACCTGGACATGGAATCGATCGAGGCGCTGAACCTGGCGCTGGAGAACTACCCGGGCACCCTGCTGTTCGTCAGCCATGACCGTGAGTTCGTGTCTTCGCTGGCCACGCGCATCATCGAGCTGTCGGCTGATGGTGTGGTGGACTTCAGCGGTACCTACGACGATTACCTGCGTAGCCAGGGTGTGCTGGTCTGATTGATGGGGCGGTCTGGCCATCTTGTATGGCTGGGCCGGCCTCTTCGCGGGTAAACCCGCTCCCACAGGGGCTGCGTAGCACTTGAGGCCTATGCAAATCCTGTGGGAGCTGGCGAGCCCGCGAATGACGATTACCTGCGTAGCCAGGGTGTGCTGGTCTGATTGATGCGGCGGCCTGGCCATCTTGTATGGCTGGGCCGGCCTCTTCGCGGGCACGCCCGCTCCCACAGGGACTGCACAGGCCTTGAATTCTGTGCAGTCACTGTGGGAGCGGGCGAGCCCGCGAAGAATTCACCGCCGATCCCACGAGCTGGCACTGCCCGACGAATAATTCGTTAGCCTGCTTTCATTTCCTTCGCGCAACGGCCATGATGGGGCCACGCCCAACCGCCCGCCCGCGAACGAGCCCATGACCGCGCAACAACCCGCCCCCGCCAGTAACACGCTGCAAATCACCCTGCAGATCCTGTCGATCGTTTTCTACACCTTCATCGCCTTCCTCTGCATCGGCCTGCCGATCGCCGTGCTGCCCAGCCATGTGCACGACCAGCTGGGGTTTGGCGCGGTGGTCGCCGGGCTGACCATTGGCCTGCAATACCTGGCCACGCTACTCAGCCGCCCGTTTGCCGGGCGCGTGGCCGATACCCTGGGGGGCAAGCAGGCCATTCGCTTCGGCTTGCTGGGGATTGCCGGCTGCGGGGTGTTGACCCTGCTCTCGGCCTGGACCCTGACGCTACCGCTGCTGAGCCTGGCGCTGTTGCTCGGCGGGCGCCTGCTGCTGGGCATCGCCCAAGGGCTGATCGGCGTGGCCACGCTGAGCTGGGGCATCAGCCAGGTCGGGCCCGAACACACCGCCAGGGTGATTTCGTGGAACGGTATCGCCTCCTATGGCGCCATCGCCATTGGTGCCCCCTTGGGTGTACTGGCCGTCGACGGGCTGGACTTCAGCGTGCTGGGGCCGGCATTGCTGGTGCTGGCGGTATCTGCCCTGCTGGTACTGCGCAAGCGGCCGGACGTGGTGGTGGTGCGTGGCGAGCGCCTGCCCTTCTGGTCGGCCTTCGGCCGGGTCGCACCGTGCGGTCTGGGCCTGACCCTTGCCTCTATCGGCTACGGTACCCTGACCACCTTCGTCACCCTGTATTACCTGGAGCGCGGCTGGGTGGGCGCAGCCTGGTGCCTGAGTGCCTTTGGCGTGTGTTTCATCATTTCCCGGCTGCTGTTCGTCAATGCGGTCAACCGCTTTGGTGGCTACAACGTGGCGGTCGCGTGCATGGCCACCGAAGTGCTCGGCCTGAGCCTGCTGTGGCTGGCATCGTCGCCGCCGTGGGCGCTGATCGGTGCCGGGCTTACCGGTTTCGGGCTATCGCTGGTGTACCCGGCGCTGGGGGTTGAAGCGATCAAGCAGGTACCCAGCAGCAGCCGTGGTGCAGGGCTGGGGGCCTACGCCGTGTTCTTCGACATGGCCCTGGCCATCGCCGGGCCGGTGATGGGCGCAGTGGCCGCACATCTAGGCTATGCCTCGATCTTCTGTGTGGCCGCCCTGCTCGCCCTGGCCGGTGTCGGCCTAACGCTGTTGCTGGCGCGGCGCGCCACTCGCGGCTGAACGCTCGGCCGGCTCCGGCGCGCCCAACGCCTGGCTGAAGAACACCGCGGCTTCCTGCTGCAGGGAATGGTGGATGTGCCGACGATCCACACCTGCGGCGTCGTTGCACAGCGCCGGCATCCGCACGGACTGCTCGGCATCGCAATGGGCCATGAACACGAAGTGCCCGGCGCCGGCCAGCAGGCGATAGTCCGGTGTGACCGGCAACTTGCGGGCCAGGGCTTCGGCATTGCGGTCCACCGCCACCAGCTGGTCGCTGTCGCCACTGTAGATCAGCGCCGGCACCTGCACCCCGGCCAGGGCATGGCGCCCAAACAGCAGGCTGAGCGGCGCCATGAGCATCACGGCCCCCACCCGCTGGTCGGCCTCTGGCACCAGCTCGCTGCGGTCGGCAATCAGTACACCGTGGGTCTTGCAGGCGTCGGCGTCGTCAGGGCGCTCCAGGCAGTACTTGCGCAGGCGGTCCAGGTCCGGGCGCGCGCCTGAGAGGATCAAGGCAGTTTCACCACCGGCCGAGTAGCCGATCACCCCAACCTTGCCACCGTTCAGGTAAGGCCCCAGCAACGCATCATCGCGGGCGGCCGTAATTGCGGCACTCACTTGCAGCGGCCGGCCGTACAGGTTGCTCAGGGTGCCCAGGCGGCTGTGGTCGCGGGCGTTGTCGCCGGGGTGCACCACCGCCACCACGATAAAACCCTGGCGCGCCAGCGACGTTGCCAGGTAGTGCAAGGCCAGCGGGCTGCCGGTATTGCCGTGGGACAGCACCAGCAATGGGAACTGGCCCAATGCTACCGGCGCCTCTTCACTCACGTCGACCGGGTAGCCGTCTATCCGGCTGCTGCGGGTCTTGCCAATGGCCGGGTAGAACGCCAGCGCCTGCATGGGCCGGGCGTCGACCGGGTCGGCCAACGTCATGTGATGCAGGCCGACAACCCAGGGTGCGGCCTCGGCATGGGCCAGAAGGCTACCGAGCAGGGCCAGCGCCAGCACGCAGCGAGAAAGAGTCATCGGCCGGCGGTTCCTTGCAGGGCGAAGAGATAGCCCAGCATAGAACCGGCCTGGGCTGCACAGGATGAAACCTGAATGAAACCGAAGTCATGCACTTCACGCCCGCGCCCTATGCATTTGCGCTTTTCGTCGAACCCGTGGCATAGATGCAGGTCCACGTCTCTACGTGACCGTTTCGCGCCATTTAAGGAGATTCACGCATGAGCAAGCCCGCCTACGTGCCACCCAAGGTCTGGCGCAACGACGCCGCGTCCGGTGGCCAGTTCGCCAGCATCAACCGCCCGGTTGCCGGCCCGACTCACGACAAGGACCTGCCCCAGGGCAAGCACCCGCTGCAGCTGTACTCCCTGGCCACGCCCAATGGCGTGAAGGTCACTATCGCCCTCGAAGAGCTGCTTGCCCTGGGCCATCTTGGGGCCGAGTACGATGCCTGGTTGATCCGCATTGGCGAGGGCGACCAATTCTCCAGCGGCTTTGTCCAGGTAAACCCCAACTCGAAGATCCCTGCCCTGCTCGACCGCAGCGTCGAGCCGCCGGTGCGGGTGTTCGAGTCGGGTTCGATCCTGCTGTACCTGGCGGAAAAGTTCGGTGCCTTGCTGCCGAAAGCGCCAGCTGCACGCACCGAAAGCCTGAACTGGCTGTTCTGGCAAATGGGCGCGGCGCCATACCTGGGCGGCGGCTTTGGCCACTTCTATGTGTATGCGCCAGAAAAGTTCGAGTACGCGATCAACCGCTTCACCATGGAAGCCAAGCGTCAGCTGGATGTGCTCGACCGGCGCCTGGCCGAAAGCCGCTACCTGGGCGGCGAGGAATACAGCATCGCCGACATTGCCGTGTGGCCTTGGTATGGCCAGCTGGTACGCGGCAACCTGTATGGCGCGGCGGAGTTCCTGGCGGTGGACGAGTACAAGCATGTGCAGCGCTGGGCCGAGGAGATTGCCTTGCGCCCGGCGGTGCAGCGTGGCACACGGGTGAACCGGACCTGGGGGGATGAGGCCAGCCAGGTGCCGGAGCGGCATGCAGCGGCAGACCTGGACGAATAACACGGCCTCTTGTGGGAGCGGGTTTACCCGCGAATACCGGCGTAGCCCGGTGCCATCCACCGCAGCGCCTGCTTCGCGGGCATGCCTGCTCCCAAAGGCTCGAGCACAGCCGAGGGCTGCTGCTCAGCGAATCTGGTGCTTGTGCAGCAACCGATAGAAAGTCGGCCGCGATATACCTAGCACCTTGGCCGCCACACTCATGTTGTCACTGTGCCGGCTGAGTACATCGCACAGCGCCTGGCGCTCGGCTTGGTGCTTGTACTCTTCCAGCGTGCCCAGCGGTTGCTGTACCTGGTCCAGGGGCTGCAACCCAAGGTCCTGTGCCTCGATTTGCCGGCCTTCTGCGAGCACCAGCCCGCGCCTTACCCGGTTGGCCAACTCGCGGACATTGCCCGGCCAGTCATGCCGGCCCATGGCCGCCAGGGCATGCTCGCTGAACGAGCGCGGTCGACGCCCGGTTTCAAGGCTGTAGAAATGGGCAAAATGACTGGCCAGCATCGACAGGTCGCCATGCCGGTCTCGCAATGGTGCGGTCACTACCTGCAACACGTTCAGGCGGTAATACAGGTCTTCGCGAAAGCGCCCTTGCTCGATGGCCCTTTCCAGGTCCACATGGGTAGCCGCCAGCACCCTGACATCGACCGGGATCGGCTGGCTGCCCCCCACGCGCTCGATGTGCTTTTCTTGCAGAAAGCGCAGCAGGTTGGCCTGCAACTCCAGCGGCAAATCGCCAATTTCGTCGAGAAACAGCGTGCCACCATTAGCCGCTTCGATGCGCCCGGCCTTGCGCTGATGAGCACCCGTGAAAGCGCCCTTTTCATGGCCGAACAGTTCCGACTGGATCAGGTGCTCGGGGATTGCCCCGCAGTTGATGGCAATGAACGGTTGCTCGCTGCGTTGCGACTGGCGATGCAGGGTGCGGGCCACCAGTTCCTTGCCGGTGCCGCTTTCACCACAGATCAGCACGGGCGATTCAGTGGGCGCCAGCTTGCCCAGCAGCTTGCGCAGTTCGCGGATCGGGCGGCTATCACCGAGCAGTTCGTGGCTTGTTTCATCCACCCTCGCCATCCCTTTGCCGCGCAGGCGCGCCATACCGAAGGCCCGGCCCAGCGTGACCTGAACGCGGGAAACGTCGAACGGCAAGGTGTGGAAGTCAAAGAACCATTCACAAACAAAATCGCCGACGGCCGGCATGCGCAATTGTTCGGCGCTGAGCACGGCAATCCATTCGGTGTTGCTGCGTTTGATCAAGTCCTTGACCCCGTCCGGGCGCCTCAGGTGCGACGCCTGCAAGCGCAACAGGCCCACATCGCAAGGGTGATCCAACGCGGCGCCGAGCATGCAGCTGTGCACATCCCAGCCTGCGCTGCGCAATCCGGGTAACAAACGATGGCAGTCATCGCAGGGGTCGACGATGAGCAAACGGCGTTGGGCGGCAGGCTGCTGCATGACCAATCCTTGGCGCCAGTTTTCAGTTTTTTGAAATAAAACAGTAAGTTGTGGCGCCCGATTAACAGTAGCAACTAAGTTGACGGTTCCCAGTACCGTCTGTCTGCCGAATCATTTTTTTACAATGCGTGACGGGAATTTTCGCACTTTATCGACATCACATGGCGGCATGGGCAAGAACGGATTCGACCCTGGCAAAATTTTTTACAACCAATGTGTGACTCGCCCCCGGACAACGAGCATCAGTACACATAACCCCGCGCTGCACTTCGCGATAACCGAGGCGACTTCGAAGCAACGCGGACTTTAACTGGATGTTTGGGACCATAGAGAGACCGAACCATGAATGCCCCGCTCCGTGTCAACGAAGCACTGCTGATTGCCGACCACGCCTTCGAACCCTTCCAGTGCGTAGCCTGGGATGCACCCAACGGTACTGGTGAACTGAGCCTGGCAGTGATCGACCGGACCAGCACCCGCATCGGCAGCAAGCAAGTGTCTTCGCGCATCTATTCCGACCCGGCCCAGTGGGCCAGCCTGATCGAGGAAGTGCGCGCCGAACTGTGCGAAAAAGGTTACGACCTGCAGCCGTGGTCAATGCCGAAATAATATCGGCCGGCAAACCAAGTGCGTGCGTCGCCACGCACTTGTACAACTTCCGGGTTGCTGTTCTGGCAACTTTTTCTTATTGCGGCATAGTGTCGCACCGGTGCTTTTTCAATCCACCAACCTGAACTGTTGCAGGTGCTGGTAATCCGCCTGAAGTTGCTGCGCCAGGCGCTGCGCACGGCCCAGGCGCACCGGCGCCAGTTCCATGTCCACCAACAGAGTGGCGCAAGGCATCGGCTGCACGGTATTCCAGTGTTGCAGGCGACCGTCGGTGAACACCAGGCAGCGTAACGCTTCTTCGGGGTGGGCCCGCTGCCGATCCTGCAACCAGTGCCGAGCTTGCTCCAGTGCAGCGATCAACGGCGTGCCACCACCAGCTCCCAAGGCTTGTAGCCACGGTTGCAAGGCGGCCGAGGCCTTCAGGCCGTGGCGCTGCCACTGAGGTGAGCGCCCGCTGGCGGTAAGCAGGGCCAACCGGGCACGTTGGCGGTAGGCTTGGTCGAACAGCGCCGCCAGCAGCCCTTTGGTTTGCGCCAACGCCTGGTGGCGACGGGTCGAGGCCGAAGCATCGACGATTACCAGCCACAGTTCTGCGGGCCTGGCCTGGCGTTGCTGCCAGCACAGGTCCTGGCGCTGGCGGGGCCGGCCCTTGAGCAGGGTCGGCAGCCAGGCCACCCGCCCGGCCGCAGCACTGCGCGCCCGGCCTCGGCTGGCACCGTATTGCTTACCTGCGCCTGCTTTGGCATCCGCCCCTTTGGCAGGTGACTGGGGGATGCTCAGGGCTTTTTTGCCCAGTTCGGCACCTCGCGGCGCGCGCCGCTGGCCACAGGCTGCGCCGGCATTGCGCCCCAGTCGCCCTGCCCGCCCTGTTCGCCAGGGTTGCCCGCGTCTTGTCGACCGGGTTGCTGTTCAGGCTGGCGCGGCGCCGCAGGCGGGTTGGCCTGGGGCGAAACGCGGCGGCGATGGCGCAAGGCGAACTCGGCCACTGCATCGACATCGGCCTCCTCGATGGCCTCGCCACCACGCCACGCACAGTGGGCGCGTGCGGCGCGCAGCCAGACCAGATCGGCGCGCAGCCCGTCGACCCCAGCGGCGTAGCAGCGTTCGGTAATCCAGGCCAGCGCCTGGTCGTCCAGGGCAATGCCGGCCAGGGCCTGACGCGCCGCCTGGCAGCGCTCGCGCAATTGCGCCTGGGCCTCGGCCCATTGCGCGCAAAAGGCCTGCGGGTCGCTGTCGAAGGCCAGACGGCGGCGAATGATCTGTTGGCGCGCCTCAGGTTCGGGCAAGCCTTCCAGGGCCACATTGAGGCCAAAGCGGTCGAGCAACTGCGGGCGCAGTTCGCCCTCCTCCGGGTTCATGGTGCCGATCAGTACGAAGCGGGCACTGTGCCGGTGCGAGATGCCGTCGCGCTCGATACGGTTGGTGCCACTGGCCGCCACATCGAGCAACAGGTCGACGAGCGTGTCGGGCAGCAGGTTCACCTCATCGACGTACAGCACGCCACCATCGGCCTGGGCCAGTACCCCTGGGGAGAACTGCGCCTTGCCCTGCCCCAGTGCGGCATCCAGGTCGAGGGTGCCGACCAGCCGCTCTTCGCTGGCGCCCAGTGGCAGGGTCACGAACGGGCCCTCACCGAGCAGGTCGGCCAAGCCACGGGCCAGGGTACTCTTGGCCATGCCACGTGGCCCCTCGATCAGCACGCCGCCGATCTTCGGGTCGATTGCGGTCAGGCACAGCGCCAGTTTCAGGTCATCGGCACCGACCACGGCTGCCAGTGGAAATTGCACGGGTTCACTCATTTCAAGCCTGTTCCTCGCCGTCGAGCAGTTGTTCCTCGAGGGCTTCGCGGTAGTCACCCGGTGCCTGCCACAGACCGCGCTGCTGGGCCTCCAGCAAACGCTCGGTAAGGTCGCGCAGGGCCTCGGGGTTGTGCTCGCGCATGAAGTCGCGGGTCGCCGGGTCGAGCACGTAGGCATCGGCCAGCGCCTGGTAATGATGGTCGTCGATCAGCTGCGTGGTGGCGTCGAAGGCGAACAGGTTGTCGACCGTCGCCGCCATCTCGAAGGCGCCTTTGTAGCCGTGGCGCTTGGCCCCGTCGATCCATTTCGGGTTCAGCGCCCGGGCGCGGATGACCCGGTTCAGCTCTTCCTTGAGGGTACGGATGCGCGGCCGGTCGGCCTGGCTATGGTCGCCGTGATAACTGGCAACTGCCGCACCGGACAAGGTTTCCGACGCCGCCAGCATGCCACCCTGGAACTGGTAATAGTCGTTGGAATCGAGCAGGTCGTGTTCGTGGTTGTCCTGGTTCTGCAGCACCGCCTGCACCTTGGCCAGGCGCTGGGCGAACTGTGCTCGGGCCGGGGTTCCGTCGTCGCTGGCGCCGTAGGCATAGCCGCCGTGGTTGAGGTAGACCTCGGCCAGGTCGTCGCGGCTGTGCCACAGGCGCCCGTCGATGGCGTTCTGCACCCCGGCGCCGTAGGCCCCGGGCTTGGCACCGAACACCCGCCAGCCAGCCTGGCGCGCAGCCTGCTCGGCGTCCACGCCCCGCGCCTGCAGCGCGGCGCGCTCGCTACGCACGCGGGCGGCCAGGGGGTTGAGATCGTCGGGCTCGTCCAGCGCGGCCACCGCCTGCACTGCGGCATCGAACAGGCGGATGAGGTTGCCGAAGGCATCACGGAAAAAGCCGGAAACGCGCAAGGTCACGTCCACCCGCGGGCGGTCGAGCAGGCTGAGCGGCAGGATCTCGAAATCGTCTACCCGCTGGCTCCCCGTGGCCCACACCGGACGCACGCCCATCAGCGCCATGGCCTGGGCGATGTCATCACCGCCGGTACGCATGGTTGCCGTGCCCCACACCGAAAGACCGAGCTGGCGCAGGTGATCGCCGTGGTCCTGCAGATGGCGCTCCAGGATCAGGTTGGCGGAGGCGAAGCCCAGGCGCCAGGCGGTGGTGGTGGGCAGGTTGCGCACGTCCACGGTATAGAAGTTGCGACCGGTGGGCAGCACGTCCAGGCGACCACGACTGGGTGCGCCACTGGGGCCGGCGGGCACGAAACGCCCGGCCAGCGCCGCCAGCAGGCCATCCATTTCGGCGCTGCCGCAGGCGTCCAGGCTGGGTGCCACCGATTCTCGCAGCGTCCGTACCACATCGTGCACCGGCTGCCATTCGCTCTGGGCAGGTAAATGCACGGTGCCGCACAGCGCCTGGTCGATCAACTGCAGCGCCAACAGTTCGAGGCGTTCGCGGGTATCGCCACAGGTGCGCCAAGGCTCGCTGCTCATGGCCTGCAGTTGTTCCGGACGTGGCCCTTGCCACGGCTGGCCAAGTTCGCAATCGAGCGGATCGAAGCCTGGCACCAGCGCCTTGGCCAGGGCCCGTAACAGGCTGGCATTGCCACCGCGACCGTCGCCACGCTCGACCCGTAACAGCGCCAGCAAGGTATCCAGCCGCAGCCGGCCTTCCGGGGACTGGCCGAACACATGCAGGCCATCGCGAATCTGCGATTCCTTCAGGTCGCACAGGTAGGTATCCAGGCGTGGCAGCCACACGGCGGCATCGTCCAGTTGGCCTTCCAGCTGCAGTTCGCGGTCGATGTGGTTGGCTTTGACCAGTTCGAGAATGTCGCGCTGCAACTCGCGGGCGCGCCGCGGGTCGAGCAGCTGCGCTTCGTAGAACTCGTCGGCCAATTGCTCCAGGTGGCGCAACGGGCCATAGGTTTCGGCACGGGTCAGCGGCGGCATCAGGTGGTCGATGATCACCGCCTGGGTGCGGCGCTTGGCCTGGGCGCCCTCGCCCGGGTCGTTGACGATGAACGGATAGATGTTCGGCAGCGGGCCGAGCAAGGCGTCCGGCCAGCACTGCGCCGACAACCCGACGCCCTTGCCGGGCAGCCATTCTAGGTTGCCGTGCTTGCCGACATGGATCACCGCGTCGGCGGCAAAGGCGTGGCGCAACCAGAAGTGAAATGCCAGGTAGCCGTGCGGTGGCACCAGGTCCGGGTCGTGGTACACCGCGCTGGGGTCCACCTGGTAACCGCGCGCCGGCTGGATGCCGACAAAGGTCAAGCCAAAGCGCAGGCCGGCCACCATCAGCCGGCCACTGCGGTACATCGGGTCCTGCTGCGGCGGCCCCCAGCGTTCCAGCACGGCCTGGCGGTTTGCCTCTGGCAGGCGCTCGAAGGCGGCCTGGTAGTCGGCCAGGCTCAGGCTCTGCGCGCAGGGGCGCAGGTCCAGCTGGTCGAGGTCGTTGGTCACGCCACCGAGCAACTGATGGATCAGCTGCGTGCCGCTGCCCGGCAAGTCGGCCAGCGGATAGCCTTCGGCCTGCAGGGCCTTGAGTATGTTCAGCGCGGCCGCTGGCGTGTCCAGGCCAACGCCGTTGCCAATGCGGCCATCCCGGGTCGGGTAGTTGGCCAGCACCAGGGCCACGCGCTTTTGCGCATTAGGCAGGCGCGCCAGTTCGACCCAGCGGCGGGCCAGTTCGGCGACAAAATCCATGCGCTCGGGGTGGGCGCGGTAGCAGACCACATCGGACTGGCTGCGCTCGCTGCGCCAGGCCATGTCCTTGAAACTGACCGGGCGGGTGATGATGCGCCCGTCCAGTTCTGGCAAGGCAATGTGCATGGCCAGGTCACGCGCCCCCAGGCCCTGCTCGCTGGCTTCCCAGCCGGGCTGGTTGTCTTGCGCGCAGATGGCCTGCAGCACCGGGATGTCGCGACGGAACGGGCGCAGGTTTGGGCGTTCCGGGCTGGACAGGGCAAAGCCGGTGGTGTTGAGCAGCACCTCGGCACCTACTTCGTCCAACCAGGCTTCGACCTGCTCCAGGCAGGCGCTTTCCTTGAGGCTGGCCACGGCGATCGGCAATGGGTTGAGCCCGGCCGCCTGCAGGCGCTGGCAGAACACATCGATGAACGCGGTATTGGCCGCCTGCAGGTGCGAGCGGTAGAACAACAGTGGCGCCACCGGCTGTTCGGGATGCCACTGGGAGTACCAATCCTCCAGCGTGGCGCTGCCCTTGGCCGGGTGATACACGGCAGTGCGCGGCAGCGGCTGCGGCTCGTCCCAGGCATAGTCGCGGCCCAGCCACTGGCTGGCCAGGCAGTTGAACAGGTTGATGGCATTGGCCTTGCCGCCCTGGCGCAAGTAGTGCCAAAGGCGTTCGGCCTGCTCGCCGCGGACACTGCCCAAGCTGGTCAGCTCCGGGTCCGGGCGGTCGTCACCCGGCACCAGGATCAGCTGCACGCCACGGCCGGCCAGCTCGACCAACTGCTCGACGCCATAGCGCCAGTAGCCGACGCCACCGTGCAGCGACACCAGGATGACCTTGGCATGGCGCAGTACCTGGTCGACGTACAGGTCGACCGAGGCATGGTTCTGTACCTGCATCGGGTTGGCCAGGCGCAGGCTGGGGTAATCCTCGGGCAATTGCTCGGCGGTATCGGCGAGCAATGCCAGGTGCGAATCGCCGCTGCAGAGAATCACCAGCTCGGCGGGCGTCTGGCCGAGGTCGGCAATGCTGTCATCCGGCACGAAGCCGCCGGGCTGGGTCCGCAGCAGGTGCATGGGTCAGGCGTCCAGTGCCTGGCGCAGGCGCGCTTCCAGCTGGGCGGCGTCAAGGTCCTGGCCAATCAGCACCAGGCGGGTGATGCGCGGTTCGTCGGCGCGCCAGGCGCGGTCGAAGTGCTTGTCGAAACGGGTGCCCACGCCTTGCACCAGCAGGCGCATCGGTTTGCCCGGGATGGCAGCGAAGCCTTTGGCGCGCAGGATGCCGAACTCCACCACCAGCTGGGTCAGGGCATCGAGCAGCAGGCTTTCGTCGGCTTCGGGCAGGTCGATGGAGATGGAGTCGAAGGCGTCGTGGTCATGATCGTCATGGTCATCACCGTGATGGTGCGAATCATGGTGGGTACGGCGACCATCGATGTGCGCCTCGGACTCGGCGCCCACACCCAGCAGCACCTCCAGCGGCAGCTTGCCGCTGCTGGCCTCGACCACCTTGACCGCCGGAGGCAGTTCTTCGGCCACCTCGGTGCGGACCTTGGCCAGGCCTTCGGCGTCGATCAGGTCGGCCTTGTTCAGCACCACCAGGTCGGCACTGGCCAACTGGTCGGCGAACAGTTCGTGCAGTGGCGACTCGTGGTCCAGGTTGGGGTCGAGCTTGCGCTGGGCATCGACCTGGTCCGGGTAGGCGGCGAAGGTGCCGGCGGCCACAGCAGGGCTGTCGACCACAGTGATCACCGCGTCGACGGTGCAGGCATTGCGGATTTCTGGCCACTGGAAGGCTTGCACCAGCGGTTTGGGCAGCGCCAGGCCGCTGGTTTCGATGAGGATATGGTCCAGGTCGCCACGGCGTGCCACCAACTCGCGCATCACCGGGAAGAACTCTTCCTGCACGGTGCAGCACAGGCAGCCGTTGGCCAGCTCGTAGACGCGGCCGGTGGCTTCTTCCTCGGAGCAACCGATGCTGCACTGCTTGAGGATTTCGCCGTCGATGCCCAGCTCGCCGAACTCGTTGACGATTACCGCAATGCGGCGGCCCTGGGCGTTGTCGAGCATGTGGCGCAGCAAGGTAGTCTTGCCCGAGCCGAGGAAGCCGGTGACGATGGTGACGGGGAGCTTGGCCAGTGTTTTCATGTCGCATTGCCCTTGGCAGATTGGCGCGGGCATGCAGGACGACAGCCGCAGGCCAGGCCGGCCGGGCTTGTTCGCCACCGGATCACCCCGCCCGGTTGAAAGTCGAAAACGTGACGAGGCAGGTCTCCTGGCTCGCACCGTTCCATGTGCCCGCTGGTGCAGCGGTCTGGCGGGATGACGCCTTCCCGCGCGCGGGCGCAGTGGCTGTGTCGATCCGTTGTCGGTGCTTACAGTTGCGGGGGCAGCCGCGGCTTGTACCGCGTTCCCGTCTTAGCTTCGGCCTGGCCGAAGAACCTCGAAGTGGCAAGGCTACGCAGTGGCTGGCGGGTGGTCAACCATTGCTGTCGGGCTGGCCGACAACAAGTGGCGCAACTGCGTTACAGTGGTGGCTTTGAGCAGCGAGGCCCCCCCGGTGAAACCCCTGAACAAGCGCGATATGGCACGCCTGGAGCGTGAACTGGTGGTTTGCCTGACCGAAGCCTGCGAAACCGCCAAGGCGGAGATCGTCGGTTTCAGCTGGCTTACCCATCGTCTCGCGCCCGAGGACTTTCCGGCCAGCCTGCGTATTACCTGGGTGTTCGAGCGAGAGGCCGACAAGGCCGCCGCCGTGGCGGGCGACGCGAAGGTGCGCATGCTGGCACTGACAGGCCTTGCGCTGGAGCAGGCCGGCATTCAGCTGGATCATCCGGCCTGGCATGTGCGGTTTGACAGTGAAGAGGCCTGCCGGCAGAGCCACGGGGGTGACTGGGGCAAGCGCTTGATGGGGCGCTGAACCAGGGGCATGCGCGGTCCTACAGGTCCAGTGCACGCCTTAAGGGCGATGCCGACCATGTGGGAGCGGGTTTACCCGCGAACGCGGGCGAAGCCCGTGCCATCCACCGCGTCGCCTGTTTCGTGGGTGAACCCGCTCCTACAGGGCACGCGGCGCACTCGCGGAATCTGTTTTCCCGCGACAACGATGCCTCTATCCGTTAGGCTACGCATTCCCCTGTCACGAGGTGTTCGTCCAATGCGCCATTGATGCCGCCGTCCCTTCGACGGCCTGTCTTCAGCCTCCGGTTCGCTCCGGAGATGTCGCGGCATTTGTGGAGTAGTGCATGACGAACACGTCGATCCTGACGCTGGACAGCGTCTCCTTGGCCTTGCCTGACGGCAGGCTGTTATTTACCAACCTCAGCGAAACCTTCGACCAACGCCGCACCGGCCTGGTCGGGCGCAACGGTGTGGGCAAGAGCCTGCTCGGGCAGGTACTTGCCGGCCAGCGCGAACCAAGCAGCGGCCAGTGTCGGCGCCTTGGGCACATCCATCTTCTGGACCAGCAGGTGATCGAGCGCAGCGCCACGGTCGCCGACCTGGCCCAGGTGGGCGCGGTGCTCGCTGCGCTGGAGCGCATCGAGCAAGGCAGCGTCGCCCCCAGTGACTTCGACACCGTCGGCGAACGCTGGGATATCCGCGAGCAATTGCAGGGGCACCTGCAACGCCACGGCCTGGGCCAGCTCGACTGGCACCAGCCCGCCCACAGCCTGAGCGGTGGCCAGGCCATGCGCGTGGCGCTGGTCGGCGCCTGGCTCAGCGAAGCGGACTACCTGATCCTCGACGAACCGAGCAATCACCTGGACAGCACCGCCCGCGCCCAACTGCTGAGCATGATCGAAGCCTGGGACCGGGGCTTGCTGGTGATCAGCCATGATCGCAAACTGCTCGCGCACATGACGCGCATCGTCGAATTGTCCAGCCTGGGCTTGCAGGCCTATGGCGGCAACTACAGCTTCTATTCGGCCCAGAAAGCCAGCCAGACGGCGCTGGCCCAACAGCAACTTGCCCGGCTGAAACAGGAGCAGCAACGCCAGGCGCGCGAACTGCAGCGCCAGCGCGAAGACCTGGAACGTCATCAAGCCCGCGCCGGGCGCAACGCCAGGCACGCCAACCAGGCCAAGATCCTGGTCGACCGCCAGCAGGAACGCAGCCAGGCCACTGCGGGCAAGCAGTGCCGCGACCATCGCGACGTCCGGCAGGCGCTGCAGGGCAAAGTGCGTGACGCCGCTCGCGAAGTCGAGCAGGACTGCGCCATTACCCTGCATGCACCCACGCCGCAGCGTCATCCGGGCCGCGAAGTGCTGGCCTTGCAGGCGCTGCACCTACCCCGCGGCACGCGCAAACCATTGAACCTGCGCTTGTGCCTGGGCCAGCGGGTGGGCCTGGTCGGCGCCAATGGCAGTGGCAAGTCCACCTTGCTCAAGCTGATGAACGGCGAGTTGCCAGCACCGCCCGACAGCCTGCGCCTCAGTGGTGAAACCGCCCTGCTCGACCAGCACTGCAGCGCACTACCAGGCCATACCAGCGTGCTCGACCACCTGCACCAGGCAAACCCGACACTGGCCCAAGGCGACTTGCGCAGCCGCCTGGCGCAACTTGGCCTGGATGCGGCCCGCATCGAACTGCCCAGCGGCCTGCTCAGCGGCGGTGAACGAATGAAGGCAGCACTGGCCGCCGTGCTGTACCGCGAACGGCCGCTCGACCTGTTGCTGCTGGACGAACCAGGCAACCACCTGGACCTGCCGTCGCTGGCCGCACTGGAACACATGCTCGGGCAGTTTCGCGGGGCGCTGGTGGTGGCGTCCCACGACCAGGTACTGCTCGACCGGCTGGCGCTGGACGAGTACCTGCACCTGTAGAAGCCGCAATAAATGCATTGCAGGCTATCAATTCGTGACTGGCCGTTCCCGATCTGCCACGGATGTATTATGGTGGCGTGGTGCGCATATAACAGCAGCCCGAGCAATCGGGCACTTGCAAGACAATGAGGGTGTCATGAGCAACGAAAGCATTAATTGGGACAAGCTGGGTTTCGACTACATCAAGACCGACAAACGCTACCTGTCCGTATGGCGCAATGGCGAGTGGGACAAGGGCACCCTGACCGAAGACAACGTACTGCACATCAGTGAAGGCTCCACTGCCCTGCACTACGGCCAGCAGTGCTTCGAGGGCCTCAAGGCCTACCGTTGCAAGGACGGTTCGATCAACCTGTTCCGCCCGGACCAGAACGCCGCCCGCATGCAGCGCAGCTGCGCCCGCCTGCTGATGCCGCAGGTGCCGACCGATGTATTCATCGAGGCGTGCAAGCAAGTGGTCAAGGCCAACGAGAAGTTCGTGCCACCGCATGGTAAAGGCGCCCTCTACCTGCGCCCGTTCGTGATCGGCACCGGTGACAACATTGGCGTGCGCACCGCCCCCGAGTTCATCTTCTCGATCTTCGCCATCCCGGTTGGCTCGTACTTCAAGGGCGGCATGAAGCCGCACAACTTCCAGATCTCCAGCTTCGACCGCGCAGCCCCCCAAGGCACTGGCGCGGCCAAGGTCGGTGGCAACTACGCCGCCAGCCTGCAGCCGGGTGCAGAAGCGAAGAAAGCCAACTTCGCCGACGCCATCTACCTCGACCCGCTGACCCACACCAAGATCGAGGAAGTCGGTTCGGCCAACTTCTTCGGCATCACCGCCAACAACGAGTTCGTCACCCCGAAATCGGCTTCGGTGCTGCCGGGCATCACCCGCCTGTCGCTGATGGAACTGGCGCAATCGCGCCTGGGCCTGACCGTGATCGAAGGCGATGTGGAAATCAACAAGCTGGACCGCTTCATCGAAGCCGGCGCCTGCGGTACCGCTGCGGTGATCACCCCGATCGGCGGCATCGAGTACAACGGCAAGCTGCACGTGTTCCACGACTTGGAAAAGGTCGGCCCGGTTACCCAGAAGCTCTACAACGAGCTGACCGGTATCCAGAGCGGTGACGTGGAAGCACCGGCTGGCTGGATCGTCAAGGTTGCCTGAGGCGCTTTAACGGTTTGAAAAACGGGGCATGCCAGCGATGGCATGCCCCGTTTTTTTATGGGCTGACGCGGTCAACTATAGATGGCACCGGCTGCGCCAGTGTTCGCGGCTAAAGCCGCTCCCACAGGTACAGCGCAAGCCTGAAGTCTGCGCCGTCCCTGTAGGAGCGGCCTTGTGTCGCGAAAGGGCTGCGAAGCAGCCCAGGATATCCGCACAATGCACAAATCGATGAGCAGCGCAGGCAGATGGTTTTCATGCAAGGCGACGCTGCATCAGCAGGTGCCGGGCTTTGTCGAAGGCCCAGTTGTACAGCACGGTGTAGGGCAGGATGATCACGAAGAAGCCCAACTCCACCATGAACGCCTGCAGCAACGAAATCTCCAGCATCCACGCCGCCACCGGCAGGCACCACACCACCAGCCCGGCTTCGAAGCCCAGGCCGTGCACAAAGCGTGCGCTGGCCTTCCAGTGGATGCGCTCGACCTGCACGTAGCGGTCGACCAGCGCGTTGTAGACCATGTTCCACAGCATGGCGATCACCGACAGGGTCACCGCCAGCGCCCCCGCCGTCGCCAGCGACTTGCCCATGATCCAGGACAACAGCGGCGCACACAGCAGCACGGCGAACACTTCATAGCCGACGGCGTGAACCAGGCGTTCGGTGAAAGACACGTTTTTCATTGCAAATTCCATCCATCGCGTGAGTCGTGCTTCCTATTTTCTTTGATAGAACTGATACTCGCGACATAGCTACCATCGGCTTTATCAATACCATGCGCTACTCACCCGAAGCTCTGGTCGCCTTTGTCGAAGCCGCATCGCTGGGTTCGTTCTCCGCTGCGGCGCGCAAGTTGCGCAAAAGCCAGTCCACCATCAGCATCGCCATCGCCAATTTCGAGGCCGATGTGGGTTGCCCGTTGTTCGAGCGTGGCGGTCGCCACCCTACGCTGAACGAGGCTGGGCGGCAGGTGCTGAGCCATGTGGAGGCGATTCTCGATGCCAGCGCCCAGCTCGATGCTCTGGCGGTGCGGCTGGCGGAAAACGTCGAGGCACTGGTCTCGGTGGTGATGTCGGACAGCTACAGCGTCACCTTCCAGGGCGCGGTGATGGCCCGCTTCGCCCAGCACTACCCGCATACCGAGCTGCGCTGCGGCCCATCGGAAGATGCCGATGTGATCGAGCTGATCCAGCAGGGCCTGGCACATGTCGGCATTCTTGCCACCCAGCCCAGTTACCCTGCGGACGTTGCCGTTGCGCGCTTGCCAGAGCAGGCAGAGTTTGGGGTGTACGTGGCCAGCGGGCATCCGTTGGCGGCTTTGCCCCAGGTGCAGACGCAGCACCTGGAGAACGTCCGGCAGCTGTATATCAAGACCTATGCTCCCAGCCTGCACCACGGTCGTGGCCAAGCCTGGTCGGCACCGGACTACCTCACCTTGCTGGAGTTCGCCGTGCGCGGGTTCGGCTGGGCCGAACTGCCCAGGGCACTGGTGGCACGGTTTGGCAGTGGGCTGGTGGAGTTGCAGGTCGCGGGCTATCCACGGCGGGTGGATATGGACGTGGCCTGGTCCAGCCGGCGCGCGCTCGGGCCCGCGGGGCAGTGGCTGGTGCGGCAGATGCTGGAAAATAGTCCGCAATAAAATTTTATTCAAAGGGCGATGTGAAATGTGGCACGACTCGCGAATAAACCAATTAATCAATACAAATTATTCATTGGATGAGTATTTATTAATTATTCTTCTCGCCCCTTTCCTGATATTATCAATTGCACCAAGCGTAATGCTCGGAAAAGCTGTTTTTAATGTACCGGCAATATTAGCTCCACTCTGCCTTGCGTCCATTGCCAGTTGACGCGCCTGTCTACTTTCTTCAATCGTCATACCCGGAAACGTATGCTCATTTACCTGGTTCAGCACGGTGAACCTAGCCAAACCAGCTGGATTAGCCTTTATAACAGGTCTCCTCCGGTGATTTTCAGGCAAACGCATGCTTGACGCCACAGGAGTTCCTGCATTGGATGAAGACAACTCTGCAACATGAGTCGTCATTGCACGATCCCGGGGGGTCACCATCGTGTTCAATACCTGATCAGGCCGCGTCGAGTGCTGAGCTGGCGCAGCTTCTCGTTCAGGTGCGTAGGCCAGGTCCCAGCCTGGATGAGCATACATTTTATCAATCACTTCTTGAGGTGAGGGTCTTCCACTCTGGCCTAATGCCGGACGCTTGCTAAGAGTGTGACTTGGTGAAGGAAGTTTTCGTTTGAGCATATGCCCACTGGGATCACTGAAATTGACCGGATCACCCGCACAATAGGCATAACAGTTCAAGCCACCCGCTCCAAATGGGCTTTGGCTATCGGGACTCTGAAAACACATCAAGACCGGATTGAAGGCACGATAACCATTCCCGAGCAAATAGAGATACCACAGCAGCAGGTGACCATTGAATGCCGGTCGATGCAAGGGAATGTCATTGGGATTGTGATACCCATAGGCATTGTAAGTCACCGCCTCCGGCTGCCCCTGAGATCGGACGCCTACAACTGAATCCCCGCTGTCTGCAGCCAGTAATGCCGAGCGCGCTGTTTCTTGCTCCAGCCTGGTTTCTGCCAGAACGCCTGCCTGCCCTCTCATGCAGACCACGGCAGCGTCGCCTGACAAAGCGGTATGAACCCTGTCTTGCTGCATGAAAAAGCGCGTGTACTTCATTGGCGAGGTCATAGCTGGCTCCCGTGGATGAGGTAGCCATATTTTCGCGTCGGGCCCGATCAAACAACTGTCAGAAATGACAGGTACGGCTACCGTAAAACACTAAAAACCGATCTGGCGGTATGAAAGCCAGGGCTACCTTGCAGCCCATAGGTACCAAACCCCATCAGATGAGAGCCACTTTCTGCGCAGCGCAGTTTCAGTCGTCGGCTTCCATACCCGCAAACGAAACGATGCGGCTCAAAGGCCCTGCAGAGTCAGTCATCCACCGGCACATCCACCACCTTCCAGCTGTCATCCGGGTCGAAGCGTTTCATCTCCTTGGCCAGCTTGTCACCGTGCGGCCCGAGGTCTTTCTCGAACACCTCGCCGTCATGGCTGATCATGAAACTCATCACCCCGGTGTCATCGTACCTGGCCGGCCAGGCGACCATGGCGAAGCCACGGCTCATCTGGTTGCCGATCAGGTAACTGTAGGCACCACCAGGGGCGGATGGGCCCTGTGCATCGAGGATACGAAAGTGGTAGCCATACCAGTCGTCGCCAACCCGGTCCTGGCCGAACAGCGGGCCCAGCGGGCTGACCTGGCCATCGCCATCGTCGTCCCAGTACAGCCCGTCATGCTTGCCGGGCTCGCTGAATATCTTCTGCGCGTATTCCAGCGCACCGTTGCCGTTGTGGTCCTGGGTGGCGTACTCCATTTGCGCATCGTGATAGGCCAGCATCGACTGCATGGCACCCAGCTCGTTGCGGCCAATGCGCCGGGCGCGGATTTCGGCGCTGCCGGCCTTGAGGTCGAAGCGCCAACCCTGGTCGCCTTTGGTCAACGGAATAGGCAACGTCCAGTGATCACTGCCCACCGCGAGGATGGCCTTGTTTGTACCCGACAGGTTGATGCTGTGCTGCGCGCGATACTGCGCAAGGAACGTGTCCACATCACTGCGTTGCACACCACCGCGCGGTATGTAGGCACGCCAGTCATCACCCAGCAACCGGGCCAGGCGGGCTTCATCAGGTTTCTCCTCGCCCAGCGCCGCAACAAAGGATTCCACGGCCTTCTCCGGTGTCGGGAAGGCTTCCTGCGCAGCGGCCAGGGATGACCATGTCATACCGGCTGCGATTACCAGTGCCGCTATCGTTTGACGGTTCATCGACGGCCACCTACCCCGCGGCGTGCGGGCGCACTGGGCCGGGAAATCTGGTGCCCGGCGGCACGTGATGCGCTCGGTCGCTGGGCGAACGACTGGCTGGTGCGGCCACGGCTGGCCTGCACGCTGGTGCGCGAGGGTGAACGGACGCCGTCGAAGGCATTGTTACGCGCACGGCCGGCGGTATTGGAAGGCCGATTTTGTGCCAGCTGCCGCCCCTGGCCTTCGCCCTGCCTGCGCTGGTTCACCTGGCTGTTCTGCTGGCGAGCCTGGGTGTTGCGGGTTTCCTGTCGACGGTCGGTTGCCCTGGGGTTGTCGCTACGAGGCTGCATGCGGTTGCCGACCGAATTACCTGCCTGCGCCTCGCGCATCTGCTGGCGTGCCTGGCGGTTGCTGGTGGCCGGACGTTCGATGCCGGCCCGGTCCATCGACGCCCGGGCCTTGTCCCGCGCCTGGGCGCGTTGGGCGTCGTCACCGCGGAAGGCAGTACGCTGGGTGGCACCGTCCAGCTGGCGACCGTACTGCTGGCGGCTGCGAGAGTCGCGGTACGGCACGCCGTCGCGGTTGGCGGCGTTGTGCTGCCATTTGTTCTGGTTGTTGGTGATGCGGTTGTTGGCGTTGATGTTGTTGTAGCGGTTGACGTCGATGTCGATGTCGTTGTTGTCCCAGTCACAGTCGCCCCACAGCGAGGCTACGATCGCCACGCCGGTACCAAAGGCCAGGCCCGCCACCAGTGCAGAACCAGGGTAATACATGGGCGGTGGCGGGTAATACACCGGCGGCGAGGCCGGGTAGGCCCAGGTGCCGTAGCTGGTGGTCGGGTTGTAGCTGGGCACGTACACCACTTGCGGGTCGGCTGGCTCGATGATGATGGTGGTGGGCGGGCTACTGGCCGTAACCACCTGGGTACTGCTGCCGCTGGAGGCCGGTGCCGGGGCGGTCTGCACGGTCACGTTCTGGTACTGGTTGCTCTGCAGGTTGCCGGCGGCCTGGGCCTGGTGGCGCAGGCGCTGCACGCCGCCCATGACATCGTCGGGCTGCGCAAGGAAGGCGTCACCCAGGCGCTGCACCCAGACCGGGTCTTGCCCCAGGGTCGCCAGTACCTGCGGGAAGGCCACCAGCGCCTGTACACTCGGGTCCCAGGGCTGGTTCGCCACCTTCTTGACGGCATCGTCGCCGGTGGCCTTGGGGTTGGCCTTGGACCAGGTCACAGCTTCGCTCACCTGCCCCGG
Organism: Pseudomonas sp. C5pp; assembly: GCF_000814065.1. Lineage (NCBI taxonomy): Bacteria > Pseudomonadati > Pseudomonadota > Gammaproteobacteria > Pseudomonadales > Pseudomonadaceae > Pseudomonas > Pseudomonas sp. C5pp. Next base: position 42,558 of record NZ_JWLN01000036.1, read on the forward strand.
GTAAGTGGAGGCCATCAATACCTGTGCCAGCAGCGCATCGGGGTACAGCGCGATGGGTGCCAGCATCTGATCCAGTTGCTCCTGGGTGAACACCGGGTCCTTGGCCGCGACCGTGTCGGTTTGTGGTGCCGGGTCGGGGGCCGGTACATCCTCTGCCAGCACCAGGCCGGGCGTGGCACTCAGATACAGGATCACCGACAGGACCGCTGACAATGGCATGCGCATCGCATCTCTCCGTGAGATCAGGCCGCGTGGGTTAAGGGTAGCAATGGCGCTGCTTTTGGCCAGATACGGGGGCGCAAACTTTTCGCGCTCTAAGGGTGCGGTGGTTGCTGCTTTTGAATCTATATCAGGGCTGGGCTGAGATCTGTAATTGACTGTACCGGCCCTTTCGCGGGCACGCCCGCTCCCACAGGTACTCCACAATGTTCAAACCTGTGGTGATCCTGTGGGAGCGGGGGTGCCCGCGAAGAGGCCGGCGCATGCACAAGGCCGTATCCACAGCAAGGCCGTGAGCGCGCCCGCTACATAAAATACTGAGCGGGCAGTGCTCAACCGCCCAAGGCGATGATCGCCACGATCAGTGACGCCCCGACTACCGCCAGAACCACGCCGGTCAACAGGGTGCGGCCACCGGAATAGCGTGCCAGCAGCCAGCCCGCAAGGAAGAGCATGGCCAGGGCGACCAGGTTCGATACACGGATGGCCGTACCGGTGGTTTCGATCAGCAGGAACGGAATGACCATCGGGAAAGTTGCCAGTACCACCAGCAGGAAAGTGGCCAGGGCAGCCTTGAAATCATCCAGCCCCAGGCGTGCCGGCAGCGGGCGGCCAGCATCACGCAGCATGCGCCCGCGCAGCATCTCCAGCCCGTCTTCATCCAGTGCCAGGCCGATGCGCTCTGGCAGCGTATCGGCAATCAGCCTGCGCCCCTGGTTGATATCACCTGCTTGCAGGCGGGCCAGCAAGGTCCGGCTGCGGGTGCGTTCGGTCCAGGTACGCAGCAGGTAGATGACGGCATCGGCCAGGCCCCAGGCCAGGTTGCAGCCGAGCGCGGCAATCAGCATCAGCCGCGCGTCTTCGCGCCCTGCCGTGGCCACGCTCAGCGAGCCGATGAAGGTCATCGCCATCAACAGGCCGAAGATGACTTCGGTGATCCGGTCGATCGGTTCCAGCACGCCCCATTTTCGCGGTTGCTCGTCTTGCCCCATCGCACCCTCCCAGGAACCATCGATAGTCACTATCGAGAATGGCAATTTCTGCCGAACGACATGGCCGAATAACCTAGCTCCATCGACTCGCCGCCCACCACCCCGGCCCCTGGAGCTACCTGATGAACATCCTGGCCCGCCTGCTGTCCGCCACCCTTGCCGTCATTGCCATCGCCATCACCAGCGGCTGTGCCAGCCACCCCGAACTGCGTCCCTACACCGCCGAAGAAACCCGTCAACTGCAATTGGAAGCCTTGCAACGCCGTGGCCTGTCGCTGGACGACTACGAGCAGCAACGACGGGTAATCCAGCGTGCCGGCAACCTGCCCGTGGTGACCGAAGCTGCAGACGCCGACCGTTCGACCAAAGGCTGAATGGGCTAGCCGGCGGTTCCCTCACGTTACCTGCACAGGTATGCTTTACCGCTCAACCGCAAGCCTTCCAGGACGGAGACCATGACCAGGCCCCTTCTGTTGCTGAGTGCTGCACTGCTGTTCAGCCCCATGCTGCTGGCCCAACAGATCAAACGCGAACTGGGCGACTTCGACTTTACACTCGGCACCACCCCCTCACGCAGTATGGCCCAGGGGCTGATATCGCCCAGCGCCATCGGTGCGTTCCACGGTGGCCTCGACTTCAGCCACCCCAGCGGCTGGTACCTTGGCCAGTATGCCCCGAGCATGGGCGTGACGCCCGACTCCACCCTGCGGCTGGACAGTTACCTGGGCTACAAGCACCGGTTCGACAGTAGCCTGGGCTACGAGGTGGGGTTGATCCATTATAGTCAGCCAAACATTGCGGGCCCCGACAGCTATGCCCTGTACGGTGGTGTTTCGGTGCTGGGCAGCCGTTTCGGTGGAGCGCTGCGCGACAATCCCGACAACCGCACCGCCACGCTATTCGCCGACTTCGGCCAACTGCCGCTGTTTGATGTCGACCTGAGCGTCAAGCTCGCCCATCACCGCCTGGGTACGCCATTCACCATTGGTGATGGCAGCGAGGTGAATGCCTTTTCCGATTGGTCGCTGGAACTATCCCGGCCTTGGCTCGGCATCGACCTGAACCTGGTCTACAGCAACTCAAACCTCAGTGGTGGCGGGTGTGATGCGTATTCGGGCATCAACACCTATTGCGACAGCATGGTCACGCTCAAGGCGCAACGCCGTTTCTTTTAACGGCGCGACGCCAGCGCCAGGGCGATACCGCCCAGCACCACCACGCAGGCCACCAGCAAGCGCAACGACAATGGCTCGCCGATCAGGCCAACCCCGCCCAACGCCGCGATCACCGGGACGCTGAGCTGCATGGTCGCCGCCTGCTGCGCGCTGACTTGCCTGACCACGCTGTACCACACGGCATAGCCAGCACCGGACGCCAGCACACCAGAACCCAGCGCATACAGCACGCCGAGCGGGCTCAGGTGCAAGTCGGCGCCCAGCAACAGCATCGGCGCCAGCAGCACCAGGCACGGCAGGCTCCGGGTGAAATTGCCGGCAGTGTCGGCCAGCGGCCTGGGTGAACCTTTGCCCAGCAGCGTGTAAACGCCCCAGGCCACGCCAGACAGGGCCATCAGCAAGGCACTGGCAAAAGGTGGCGCCGCAGTACCGGGCAACAGCAGCACCAGCAGGCCGACGAAGGCGATCAGCATGCCCAGCAGCATCCGCGCGGTGATTTGTTCGCCTTTGTACCAGGCGAAGCCGAACATGGTGATCTGCACCGCGCCGAACAGCAGCAACGCACCCGCGCCTGCGCCCAGTTGCAGATATGCCGCAGAAAACAGGAATGCATAGAGGAACAGGGCCAAGCCGCCGCGCCAGCTCCCTCCCATGGCAAGCGCGGGTTTGTGCAGGCGGATCAACAGCAGCAGGAACAGTGCACCACTGGCCAGGCGCACCACGGTGAAGGAGGCTGGGTCGATGGCCCCATCCTTCAGCGCGAGCCGGCAGAATACCGAGTTGGCAGCGAAGGCCACCAGGCTGAAAAGTGCCGGCCAGATCCAGGCCCGGGCCTTGGGGTCGGTAAGCGTGGTGGTGCCGGTGCTCATGGTGTGGTCACCTTTGAGGTCAATTGTTGTTATAGCGGCCATGCTGGTTGGGCCAGCACCGATATACAACATAGTGTTTATCTGCCGCCACCACCGAATCGCCCGGACCTATGCAGCCGCCACTGCCTCGATCTCCACCAGCATGCCGTCCAGCGCCAACCGGGGTACCGGTATCAGCGTGCAGGTCGGTTTCATGCAACGGCCCCAGGCCCTGTCAGCCTCGGCTACCCATTCATGCAGTCGCGTTTCGGAATGCTCGACGATCAGCAGGGTCAGCTTGAACACCTGGGCCAGGCTGGCGCCTTTCGACGCCAGGGCAATCTCAAGGTTGGCCAGTGCCTGGCGCGCCTGCTCGGCGAACAGCGGCGACAGCTGCCCGTTGCGGTCCTCCCCGCCCTGGCCGGCGATGAACAACAGGCGGCTGTCGGCATGAACCTCGGCGACATGAGAGTAGGCATTGCCGCTGGGGTCGTACAGGCCTTCGGGATTGCTCAGCTGGAACGCGGTTGAATGGCTCACGGTAAACCCTCGATCAGTTGGAAGAAGGACGGAGTATCGAACCTTGAGTTAACTCGAGGTCAAGCGCGGTTTTCAGGAGGGCTTGCCCGCGAAACAGGCACCGACTGTAGGACGTTTCGCACAGCGCACGAGCTTCCGTGAACTACGCGTTCATATGCGAAGTGGCCGTCAGGCGCTAGATTGCGAGGCCCGGCATGGAGGCCTGTACGTAACAAGGATAAAGCGATGAGCAAATACAATTTTCAACTGGCCTACACCATCAAGCCAAACAACCCTGCCCGAGATGAAACCGATGCGGCGCAGGCGCGCCTGCACCTGCGCGAGAAAATTGGCTTGGACACCGTCGAGCACATTGAGACCACCTTGCTCGGGATGGTCACACTCAAAGGCGCCACACTTGCAGAGCGCAAGCACGAAGCCGAAAAGCTGCTTCACGACTACATCCATGAAGCGCTCAAGCAACTGCGTGTGCTGTCGACCGTGAAGTTCTACGGTTGCCTGATGGTGGACGGGCTGGGGTCAGCCATTCGCTTCGATATCCTGCCCAAGTGAACATCGACGGCCTCAGGCGCCCCCGCGGCTGAGGCCGTTCTCCATCATTTTTCCTGCAGTACCGCCCTGCCCTTCACCGCCCGAGGCCCGCGCCAGGCCCAGAACAGCAAGCCGGGGAACGGTGCGTAGACCACGAAGACGATCCACAGCATCTTGCGCTCGGCGCGCCGGTCACTGCCGATGATGTGCCAGATGGCCCAGATTTCCAGCAGGATCACAAAGGCCGCGACGATGATCCAGATCGTTCCTATTTCCATGAGCGCTCTCCCATTTGGCATGTAATGGGTTGGGTTGCAGAGGCTGCCGAGGGTTCAGATTGATTTGGTTGGCGGCATGGCACCGCGGCCCTTGTAGGAGCGGCCTTGTGTCGCGATGGGCTGCGCAGCGGCCCCAGGATTTTTGCCCTACAAAGGACCGCAGGGGGCTGCTATGCAGCCCATCGCGACACAAGGCCGCTCCTACAGGGAGCAGTGACAGCTCTCAATGCCGTGGTGCAGCTTCCAACGCCGCCTTCAACGTCGACGCATCGGCAAATGCCCGCTGGCTCACCAGCTTGCCCTGCTCCAGTTGCAACCACTGCACCTGGCCATCCTGCCCTGGATAACGACTGGCCACGCGCCCATCGCGGTCGAGCAGCACGCGGTAGTTGTAATCGCGCATGGCGGGGATGGCGAACAGCTTGCTGATCAGCGCCGGCATGCGCTGGATGTCGGCAACGAACACCGCATCGCGCGCCTCCAGGTAACCCTTGGGCTGTTCGGCCAGCGCCGCCTTCACCAGCTTGGCACCGTCCATGTCGCGTGCCACCAGCAGGATGTGCGTGCCGGCGGCGAGGCTATAGGCCTGGTCGTACTGGTCGAGCAGCGTCCACGGGGCGAGCTTGTCGCCCTGCTCCAGGGCATTGGCCAGCAATGGCATCAGGCAAAGCAACAGGGCAGCGGCATACTTCATCAAGGTATCCTCAGTGACAGGAGCATCAGCATAGCGGCAACGGGCCAAGCCAGACACGTTGCCTGAACACGACCTGGAATACGACACGGCCACCCGGGAGATTGTCTTTCACCCGGCCACCCGCCACACTCTCAAGGCCAGCCAGGAAGCGGAGTCCAGAGTGCCCACGCCACGCCAGTTCAGCAAGAAGACCAGTACCAGCAACATGCTGCGGCTGAAGTCCACCAGCGCCAATGCCCAAGCCCCCTATCGGGTCGATTTCGTATTGCTCGAACACTTCTCCATGGCCAGCTTCACCGTTGCCATGGACGTGCTGGTCACGGCCAACCTGCTGCGCGCCGACAGCTTTCGATTCACCCCACTGTCGCTTGCAGGCGACCGCGTGCTCAGCGACCTGGGGTTGGAATTGGTAGCTACCGAGTTATCCGCCGAGGCCCTGAAGGAGTTGGACCTGCTGGTGATCTGTGGCGGCCTGCGCACGCCATTGAAGTACCCCGAGCTTGACCGCCTGCTGGGCGATTGCGCGGCCCACGGCATGGCCCTGGGCGGGTTGTGGAACGGCGCGTGGTTCCTCGGCCGCGCCGGGGTGCTGGACGACTATGGCTGCAGTATCCACCCTGAGCAGCGCGCCAGCCTGTCCGAGCGCAGCCCGCAGACGCGGATCACCCCGGCCAGCTTCACTCTCGACCGCGACCGCCTCAGCGCTGCCAGCCCCAATGGTGCAATGGAGCTGATGCTCGGCCTGGTGCGCCGGCTGTATGGCGACGGCCTGGCCGAAGGCGTCGAGGAGATCCTGTCGTTCTCCGGTGCCCGCTATCGTCAGGTCGGCCCGGGCGCGAAGAAGTCCATGAGTTTGCACCTGCGCACCATCGTCGAGCTGATGGAGAACAACCTCGAGGAAACCCTCAGCCTCGACCAGTTGGCCGCCTACAGCGGGCGCTCGCGCCGACAGATCGACCGCCTGTTCCAGGCCCAGTTGGGCACTTCGCCGCGGCGTTACTACATGGAATTGCGCGTCACCAAAAGCCGCCGTCTACTGCAGTATTCCGACCTGTCGGTGATGGAGGTGGCAGTAGCCTGCGGGTTTGTTTCGGTGTCGCACTTCAGCAAATGCTATGCGGCTTACTTTGGCTACCCGCCGTCGCGTGAGCAGCGGTTGGGCGAGTGAGCAGGGGAAAATGGCAGGAATGTGTGGCCTGGCGAGGCCTCTTCGCCGGCGCGCCCGCTCCCATAGAACAACACATGACTCATTGGTTCGGCGAGGTCCTGTAGGAGCAGCCTTGTGCTGCGAAGAGGCCGGGGCTGACAAAGCCTGTCTATTGGCTGTACCGGCCTCTTCGCAGCACAAGGCTGCTCCTACAAAGGACGCGTCAGACGAGCGATATTGGTTCTCTGCGCGACAGCGCAGCCCAAAGGGCTGGGCAATCTCCCACAGGATCACCACAGCATCCACGTGCGATCCCGGCGAGAGCGGGCTCACAAACCCAAGCGCAACGCCTCACCCACCCCCGCCCCACGCAAATCGTCCACCGCGCTGACCAGAGCAAAGTTGTAGGCCCCATGCGACCAGTACCGCGCCTCCAGCTGCCCGTCCACGCGCTGCCCGTCCGGCATGCGCCGATAATGATCACCTGGTGAGCGCAGGAACAGGCTGATGCGCTGGCCCTTGCCATCCTCGAACACCAGCAATGCCGCCGGCCCCTGCTCATTGCTTAGCAGGCGCGCGCCCACCGGTTTGAAGCCGTAGCCCGCCAGGTCCGGCAAGTGGCCAACGCGGCTGAAGTGGCGCCCCAGCCAGTCGCGCAACTGGCCTGGGTCGCTGGCCTGGATATCCAAGGCCTGGCTACCGGCAAACAAGCGGTGCGCCTGGACGGCATCGGCCATCGGCAGCTCGGCACGCGCCAAGGTCGCATCGCGCACCTGCCAACCTCCCAGGCCACCTACGCCAAACGCCAGCAGCAACACCGCCGCCGTAGCCCAGCGGCGCTGGCGGCGTTGGCGCACTTGCCGGCGCAACTGCCCCAGGTCCAGCTGCGCCGCCCCGGGCACTTCGCCGAACCCGGCCAGCGCCGTACGCAGGCGGCGGGCGTCGGCACGCCAACCTTCGACCTTGGCCGCAGCGTGCGGGTTGGCCGCCAGCCAGGCTTGAACCTCGGCCCGGCGCGCAGGCTCCAGGCGCTCGTCGACATAAGCGTGCAGTTCGTCTTCGCTGGGGATCAGGCGCGTCATTTCAGTCTCCGCAAGGCCGGGGGCTGGGGGCTGCCCTCGGTCAATTCGCGCAAGGCATTGCGGGCGCGCGACAGGCGCGACATCACAGTGCCGATAGGGATGCCCAGGGCCTGGGCGGCCTCCTTGTAGCTCAAACCTTCAATGCTGACCAGCAGCAACAACGCACGCTGTTCTGCCGTGAGCCGGGCGAAAGCCTGCAGGTCGGCCTGGGCCAGGACAATGGCCTCGAGGTTGCCACCAACCGGCTCGTCATCGCGCTCGCCGCGGCCGAACCAGGACAGCCATCGCGCGTGCAGGCGCTCACGGCGCTTTCCATCGAGGAACAGCCGATAAAGGATGGTGAACAGCCAGGCCCGCAGGGCATCGGCATCACGTTGCTGGTCGCGCCGGCTCAAGGCCCGCTCGACCGTTGCCTGTACCAGGTCGTCGGCGCTGCCCGGCTCGCGGGTCAGCCACACGGCAAAGCGGCGCAGGCGGGCCAGCAGCTCGCGCCACTGGTGGTCGTCCAGATCATGCATGGCAAGGTCCCGGCCTCTGGGGTTGTCAGTGTAAGAGGCAGACGCCTGCGAGGAAAATCTATTCCCGGCAAGGGAATAAGTTTTTCTCTGCGCCGTCGTACCGGCACCTTCACTGAACCGGACAATGACCATGAACTCACCCCTGCACGGCCCGGCCAAGGCCCTGCGCCTGGCCGCCATCGGCGTCGTGATGCTGGGCGCGGGCGCCGCCTTTGCCTATGCCGCCGGCTGGGTTGGCGATACCCGCCTGACCCCACAACGCATCATCGACACCTTCGAAGCCCAAGCCGGGCATTACCCGGGTTACCGTAAGAACCACGCCAAGGGCCTGTGCGTCAGCGGCTACTTCCAGCCCAGCGGGCAGGCCGTCAGCCTGTCCACGGCGCGGGCGTTCAGCCAGCCGCGGGTGCCAGTGATCGGCCGCTTCGCCATCGGCGGCGCCAACCCGTTCGCGCCGGATACCGGCATACCGGTGCGCAGCCTGGCCATCGAGTTGAGCACCGACGACGGGCAGGTCTGGCGTACCGGCATGAACAACCCGCCGGTGCTGGCGGTGAGCACGCCACAAGCGTTCTATGAACAGGTACTGGCGGGGGCACCCGACCCGGCCACCGGCAAACCGGACCCGGGCAAACTGCAGGCGTTTTTCGCCGCCCACCCGGAAAGCGCGGCGTTTCGCCAATGGGCGGCGGGGTACAAGCCCAGCAACAGCTTCGCCAGCACGCAGTACCACAGCATCAACGCCTTCCGCCTGATCGACGCAAGCGGCGCGTCCCACCCCGTGCGTTGGCAACTGGAGCCGCAGACAGCGTTTGCCGCCCTGCCTGCCCAAGTCGATGACAAACAGTTCCTGCAGCACGACCTGCAGCAACGGCTGGCCCAGGGCCCGCTGCGCTGGACGCTGCGCCTGGTACTGGCGGAACCCGGCGATGCAGTGGACGACCCTGCCAGCCCGTGGCCTGCCGACCGACGCAGCGTGGACGCCGGCACGCTGGTACTGGAACAGGTCGACGGCCCCGAGCAAGGGGCCTGCCGCGACATCAACTTCGACCCGCTGATTCTACCCCGGGGCATCCAGGCCTCTACCGACCCGATTCTCGCCGCCCGTTCGGCCGCCTACTCGGAATCCTTCAACCGCCGCAGCCGCGAATCGCTCGACACCGGAGCCCACCCATGAAAACCGACGCCTTCCACCCCCTCGCCCGCCTGTTGCACTGGCTGATGGCCGTGCTGATCCTGGCCATGTTGTTCATCGGTGTGAGCATGGTCGCCGACCTGTCGCCGCGCCACCCCGTGCTGATCGGGTTGCACAAGGCAACCGGCCTGGCCCTGCTGGTGCTGGTGCTGCTGCGCATAGCCGTTCGCCTGGCCCTGCCCCACCCAGCCCTGCCGCGCGACCTGCCTGCACTGCAACGCTGGGCCGCCGGGGCTTCGCACCTGGTGCTCTACGGACTGATGCTTGCCATGCCGCTGCTGGGCTGGGCCATGCTGTCGGCCGGTGGCTACCCCCGCCCCCTGGGCTTGCCGGCCATTGCCCCCCATGACCTGCAACTGTATGCAGTGCTGCGCCAGGCCCATGGCTGGGCTGGCTACTTGCTGTTCGCCACGGTGCTGGTGCATGTGGGTGCGGCCTTGATGCACGCGTGGGTGCGCCGCGATGGCGTGTTGCGTAGCATGTGGCCTGGCCCGCTGCGCCGCAGCCAATGACGCTCGGCAGCCCAGGGGCTCGACACCGATAACGATTCCCAACAAGATCGGCTTTCTATTTGCCGTACCGCCCTGGACTGCCCTATGAATGTCGCAAAGGATCCTGCCACACTCGCACCCGCCAGTACCCTGGACTTGCGCCCCCTGCTGCTGGCCAACATGGCCTGCACCATGTCGATGATGGCCTTCGTCGCCCTGATCGGCCCGATCGCCCGCCAGCTCGGCATGGCCACTTGGCAAGCCGGTGCCGCCGTGACCGTGGCGGGCGTGGTCTGGGTGCTGCTGGCCCGGCCTTGGGGGCGCGCCGCAGACCGTCTGGGTCGTCGGCGCATCCTGCTGCTGGGCAGCGCCGGCTTCACCCTGGCCTACTGGCTGCTGTGCCTGTTCGTAGAAGGTGCGCTGCGCTGGCTGCCGGGGGCGACCCTGGCCTTCATCGGCCTGATGGTCGCGCGCGGCTGTATCGGCGCCTTCTATGCTGCCATCCCGGTGGGCTGCAATGCGCTGATCGCCGACCATGTCGAACCGCAACGCCGGGCCCGGGCCATGGCCTCGCTGGGGGCGGCCAACGCCGTCGGCCTGGTGGTGGGGCCGGCGCTGGCAGCGCTGCTGGCGCGGCATAGCCTGAGCCTGCCGTTCCATATCATGTCGCTGCTGCCGGCCAGTGCCTTTCTGGTCCTGCTGTTCACCCTGAAGCCGCAGGCGCTGCCGCACAGCCATGCTCCCAGCCCGGTGCGCCTGAACGACCCACGCCTGCGCCGGCCTTTGCTGGTGGCGTTCAGCGCCATGCTCAGCGTCACGGTATCGCAGATCATCGTCGGTTTCTTTGCCCTCGACCGCCTGCACCTGCGCCCTGCCGAGGCTGCGCAGGCCGCTGGCATCGCCCTGACCACGGTGGGTGTGGCGCTGATCCTGGCGCAGGTGCTGCTGCGCCAGCTGGAATGGCCGCCGTTGAAGATGATCCGGGTCGGCGCCACGGTTTCGGCCCTGGGCTTTGCCTGCGGCTCGCTGGCCACCACGGCGCCCTGGCTGTGGGCTTGCTACTTTGTCGCGGCGGCGGGCATGGGCTTTGTCTTCCCGGCGTTTTCGGCGCTGGCGGCCAATGCCATGCACGCCTCCGAGCAAGGCGCCACGGCCGGGTCCATCGGTGCTGCGCAGGGCATGGGCGCAGTGATCGGGCCGCTGGCCGGCACCTTGGTTTATGCCGTCGATCCACGCTTGCCATTTCTGGCGGTGGCGGCGCTGTTGCTGCTGGTCGGGTCATGGCCGATGCCGCGCGATCAGCGGGCCTGACAAGCACAGCGCGCAAGCGCGCAGAGTGTGTTTTAATGCGCATCGCTCATTATTATTGACACCTCTGATTACAAGGCGGCTATGGACACGGGGACGCGACTCAAACTGGTGCGTGAACGCAACAACCTCTCCCAACGGGAACTGGCCCGCCGCAGCGGGCTGACCAATTCGACGATCTCGCAGATCGAGCAGAATCGCGTCAGCCCTTCGGTCAGCTCCCTGAAAAAACTGCTCGAAGGCATTCCGATGAGCCTGGCGGAGTTCTTCAGTTTCGACGAGCCGGTGCGCGAAGAGCGCTACGTGTTCCGTGGCGGCGAGCAGCCAGACCTGGGCCGCAACGGCCTGCGCATGCTGCTGGTTGGCGCCAGCGTCGAAGGCCGGCAGATGCGCATGCTGCGTGAACTGTATGCACCGGGTGCCGATTCGGGCGAGCCGATCGTGCATGCCGAGGGTGAGGAGTGTGGCCTGGTCACACGCGGCACCGTCGAGTTGTGGGTCGATGGCCAGGTGAGCGTGCTCAACTCGGGCGACGGTTACTACATCCCCACTACCCTGCCGCACAGTTTCAAGAACATCGGCCCGGACGAGGCCGAAATCATCAGCGCCAACACCCCGGCGAACTTCTGACTGCTTTATGCGTGGGGGATGGCACCGGCTTCGCCGGTGTTCGCGGCTAAAGCCGCTCCCACAGGGAAAGCGCCAACCCTGTGGGAGCGCGCATTCAGGACGGGCTGTCGGCGTCCTGACGCAGGGCCTCTTCGACAAAGTCCAGGCGGTCCTGCCCGAAGAACATCTCGTCACCGACAAAACAGGTCGGCGCGCCGAACACCCCGCGCTCCACTGCAGCTTCGGTCGCGTGCCTGAGCGCGGACTTCACCTCGTCATCACCCGCCAGCGCGCGAAATGCCTGCGGGTCGAAGCCGCCCTGGCTCAGCGTGTCGTCGAGGACGGCGTTGTCGCCCAGGTTGCGGCGCTGCGCAAACAGACCATTGAACAGCACCGCCAGCAACGCATCGAACCGCTCCGGCGAACTCAGCTGGGTGCCCATTGCCCCGCGCATCAGGGTCAAGGTATTGACCGGGAACCCCGGCGGCAACCCGAACGGTACCCCGTAGCGCTCGGCGAAGCGCGCCAGGTCGGTGAACATGTAGCGGCCCTTGGCCGGAATCATCACCGGCGAGGCGTTGCCGGTGGCCTGGAAAACCCCGCCCAGCAGCATCGGCCGGTAACGCAGCGTGGCACCCTGGCGGGCACACAGGCCAGGCAGTTGAGTCCAGGCCAGATAGCTGGCCGGGCTGCCCAGGTCAAAAAAGAAATCGACAGTCTTGTTCATATGGTTACGGTCCTTGCTCGGTAAAAGGGGCTTACCAACGTTCCATCCAGGGGCGCAGGTCCAGCTCGAAGGTCCAGGCGTCGCGGGGCTGGGCGTGCAGGAACCAGTAGCTGTCGGCGATGTGGGCCGGGTCGAGGATGCCATCCTGGTCCTTGAGGGCGTAGCGCTCGGGGAAAGTGTCACGGATGAAGGCCGTGTCGATGGCCCCGTCAACCACCAAGTGGGCGACATGGATGTTCCGCGGCCCCAGCTCGCGCGCCATGCTCTGGGCCAGGGCGCGCAAGGCATGCTTGGCCCCGGCGAATGCCGCAAAGCCCGCCGCGCCACGAGTGCCAGCGGTGGCGCCGGTGAACAGGATGGTGCCACGCTCGCGCTGGACCATGCGCCGGGCCACCGCCTGGGCGGTAAGGAAACCGGCAAAACAGGCCATCTCCCAGATCTTGAAGTATTTGCGCGGGGTTTCCTCAAGAATGCTACAGGGCACATTGGCACCGATATTGAACACAAACGCTTCGATCGGGCCGATATCACGCTCGATGGTTTCGACCAGCGCCGCCACCTCCTCCTCCTTGCGCGCATCGGAGCCAAACCCGTGGGCCTGGCCGCCGGCAGCGCGGATTTCGTCCAGCAGCGGCTGCAACTTGTCAGCCTGGCGCCGGGTAACACAGGCAATGTAGCCCTCACGGGCAAAGCGCTTGGCGATCTCGCCGCCGGTAGCATCCCCCGCGCCAATCACGAGCACCACTTTTTGTTGTTCTGTCATGCCAGCCCCTATTAGTAAATGATCGTTTAGTAAACGAACGCTATGTTATGATCGCCGCCACCGTCAAGCCCGCCTGCAGAGGCAACTGAATGCGTTACACCAATGAACACAAACAGCAAACCCGCGAGCGGCTGCTGGCCAGCAGCGGCGCGCTGGCCAAACGCGGGGGCTTTTCCAGCACCGGCGTAGCCGGGCTGATGAAGGCGATCGGCCTGACCGGCGGGGCCTTCTACAACCACTTCCCGTCCAAGGACGACCTGTTCACCGAGGTAGTGCGGCAGGAATTGTGCAACAGCCCGCTGGCGTGCCTGACCAACCAGGGCGCCAGTCGCGAACGCCTGGGCCGTTGCCTGCAGCAGTATCTGAGCCTGGCCCACCTGCACAATGCCGAAGGTGGCTGCCCGCTGCCGCCATTGGGGGTGGAGATTGCCCGGGCCGAAGCACCGGTGCGTGCAGTGGCCGAGCATTGGCTGGTGGAGCTGCACCAGGCCTGGAGCGCGACCCTGGAAGACAGCGAATTGGCCTGGGTGCTGATCAGCCAGTGCGTCGGTGCCTTGCTGGTCGGGCGCATGCTGGCCACGGAAAGCGTGCAGTCGCAGGTACTGGACGCCAGCCGCCACTTTGTCGAGAAGGCCCTGCATGAAGCGGGTTAGTCTACTGCTGGGGCTACTGCTGAGCTTGCCTGCACTCGCCGAACAGGCCTGCCCGCCAGGGCAGTACCAGGTGTGCCTGATGGGATGTTTCTGTGCGCCCATCGACCCCGGCCAGGCCGGGCAGATTTTCAAGGACGTGGAAGTACTGGCTTCTTCCAGCCTGACCTACGCCTTGCAGCAGGCCCGCGACGAAGCCACCGCCAGCGGCGTCGAGCCGATCCCGTTGCATATCCGTGCGCAACTAGAACCCTGGTACGACTTTGCCGTGCTCGACGCGGCGCGCTTCCGGGTGGGTGACGAACAGCAGATGAGCGCGGCCAATGCGCTGCTGCAGAACCCCGATGTGAACGCCGTGACGCTGATCGACACGATCATTTTCCGCCGCCCCGCCGATGCCGAGGACAACGTGGCGTTGTGGGCACATGAGCTCAAGCATGTGCAGCAGTATCAGCAGCTGGGTGTGGAAGAGTTCGCCCGGCGCTACACGCGCAACTACGACGACCTGGAAGCGCCGGCCTACAAGATCGAGGCCGAGGTAGGCAAGGCGCTGCGCGAGCGTGGTTCAGGGCAGGCCAGATAAGCCAGGGGCTGCTTTGCAGCCCTTCGCCGGCAAGCCAGCTCCCACAGGGACTGCACAGGCCTTGAGAGCTGTGCGATCGAGGTGGGAGCTGGCGTGCCGGCGACAGGGCCCTGTCAGGATGCCGCCGAAGCTTCTTCAGCCACCTGCTCACGGCTGGCATAACGCTGCGCAAGCACTGCACAGACCATCAGCTGAATCTGGTGGAACAGCATCAGCGGCAGGATCATCGCGCCAATGCCACTGCCGACGAACAGCACCTGCGCCATTGGCACCCCGGTGGCCAGGCTCTTCTTCGAACCGGCGAACAGGATGGTAATGCGGTCCTCCAGGTCAAAGCCCAGCAGCTTGCCGAGCAGCCGGGTACCGTACAACACCACCGCCAACAAGATTCCGCACACGGCAAACAACCCGGCCAGGTGCTGCGGCGATACCGTGTGCCACAGCCCGGTGACCACCGCCTCGCTGAACGCGGTGTAGACCACCAGCAGGATCGAACCCTGGTCCACCACCTTGAGCCAGCGCGCATTGCGCTTGACCCAGGCACCGATCCAGCGCCGGGCGACCTGCCCGGCCACGAACGGCACCAGCAGCTGCAGGGTGATCTTCAGCACCGCATCCAGACCAGAACCGGTATCACCGCTGGCCCCCAGCAACATCATTACCAGCAACGGCGTGAGGAAGATACCCAGCAGGCTGGATGCCGCCGCACTGCAAATGGCCGCCGGCACGTTACCACGCGCCAGCGAAGTGAAGGCGATGGCCGACTGCACGGTAGCCGGCAAGGCACACAGGGGATA